>CALKZN010000097.1 GCA_938002995.1 uncultured Arenicellaceae bacterium
TTGAAAACCCGAATGGAGACAATACAGCGGCCACAAATGAACAGGGAGAAGCGAAGCAACAATTATTATTTGATCGTATTGTCACTGGCTATCAACTCAAAACATCTGACCATGCCTTAGTAAAAAAATATCGACAATTCTATTTAAAAAACATCGACTACGTTCAACGTGTTCTAGAGCGCTCTAGACCTTATTTATTTTTTATTGTTGAAGAAATAGAAAAACGTGGCTTGCCAATGGAGTTAGCTCTATTGCCTGCGATAGAAAGTGCTTATTTAACTAATGCGACCTCGCGATCAAATGCAGCAGGCTTATGGCAATTTATTCCAACTACCGGGCGCTATTTTGGCTTGAAACAAAACTGGTGGTCAGATCAACGTCGAGATGTGATCTTATCCACTCGCTCAGCATTAGATTACCTTAAAGAGCTCAATATTGAATTTAATGGTGATTGGTATCTATCTATAGCAGCCTATAATGGTGGTCGTGGCACTCTTGCAAAAGCTATTAAACATAACAAAAATAAAGGTTTAGCAACAGACTACTTTTCACTTAAACTAAGTCGTGAAACGACAAACTATGTTCCCAAGTTACTCGCCTTTGTTGATATTGTAAGAAATGCGCATTTATACAATATCCAAGTTCCTGAAATCGCAAACTTCCCTTACTTTGCTTTGATCAAAACTCCTGGGCAAATTGATATGTCAGAGCTGATCGATAAAACATCATTAAATAAAGACATTTTCTACCAATTAAATGCTGGATTTAAGCGTTGGGCAAGCAGCCCAGAAGGTCCACACAGAGTGGTTGTACCGGTCGACTCAAGCAAAAATGTCAAAACTTATTTTGCCTCAAAACCAGCACAACCAAATATTCAGTGGAAAAATCATAAACTCAAGAGAGGCGACACTTTGTATGGCTTAGCCCGCGAATACAAGGTTAGTATAAGAGCTATTAAAACAATCAATAAAATGAAATCTACCCGCTTACGTGAAGGCAGAACCATCCTGATTCCACTGCGCTCAGCTTAATAGCTGAATCAACTTGCCAAGTATTAATTCTTAATCTTCAAACAATAAATTAACGCTGTTTCTCTCTCTATCGAATCAGGTATTCGATAATATTTTTTTCGCTCATCGACCTTCTGAAAGCCACAGGATTGGTACAATGATTGTGCTATTTCATTGGATTCACGAACTTCTAACCACACCGTTTTCACTTCAGAATTTAAACGGCTCAACCAATACTGCATCAGTCTGCGCGCTATTCCTTGTGACTGAAAACTAGGATCAACTGCAATGTGTAACAGGTTGACTTCATCTAGAACCTCTAAAGCAATAAGATATGCAGATATTTGCTCATTTGAACGTCTGAGTAAGAAAAATTGATAACCATGATTATTGCTAAGGCTTTCAGATAACATTTGATGACTCCAAGGAGTCATATTTGCTCTTCTTTCGATTTCTACAACTGCATCTATATCAGATGCTTTTGCGATTTCAATCACCTTACATCAAGCCTTGTAAGCTTTTCCACACCAATCGTTTTTTATCAGGATCCATATTCATTTCTTGCAAAGAGACTCCTATGAAAAATCTCTTAGTCATATATGCATCATGCTTAAAAAACTGTTCCCAACTATCATTGTCGCCACGCGTAATATGTCCAAGCACAACGATTGCTGATAAAGATTTTTGTAATTCGGTATCTAATTGTTGCTTAGTTAGGTAACTATCTGCCAGGCTTGAAGATTCCCAACTAGAGCTAGTTGCCGCTACAATTTTATCTAATAATTGTAATTCACCGCTAGGTAATGTTACTTGAGGCACTACCCACAACCAGCGGGATTCTTTCCCCATTGCATCCATTCTCAGGCTAGTCGCTGCATAGGCAGAAAAAGCATCTTCATTAGAAATCGATGAAGATGCTAAAACTTCTTGTTCTACTCCCTTATCTACTTCCCTATCTATTACTGCAGTATTTTCTTGAACAACTTGCTCTTTTTTAGAGCCTTCAAGCACTTGAACTTGATCCAACTCAATTGCTTTGACTTCGATAGCTTTACTTGCGGTAGATTCAGAAATAGAACGCAATTGCCAGCGCTGTATGCCCATTAACGATAAATGATCTTTCATAACTGAATTCTATTTTATATTACTGAGTTTTCCTATCATTTAAAAATTGCTCTTCATTTAAAAGGTCGATACTGCGGATTAGAAGAATAATTCCGATCAAACATATTTGTATTTTTCAATAGATATATGCCCTATAAAGATCAATAAAGTTTGCTTATTTTAATTTACCGACTTTTAGCAATTTGATAGCGTTATAATACTAAAACGAGCGTATTTTATTTTTCATATTCTAGCGCTCTTGCCTTACTTTAGCTTTAAAAAACAAGGAACAAATAATGACAAATAATAATAGCGATATAGACTTGCGTAACGCAGGATTGAAAGTAACGATTCCAAGAATTAAAATCCTTCAAATCTTAGAAGGCACGGAAAGCGAACATTATAGCGCTGAAGACGTTTATAAAATCTTACTAGAAGCAAATGAAGAAGTAGGTCTAGCAACTGTATATCGTGTATTAACCCAGTTTGAGTCCGCAGGGTTAGTAATGCGCCACAACTTTGAAGGCGGACATTCTGTTTTTGAACTAAATAGAGGTGAACATCATGATCATATGGTTTGTGTTGATGATGGGTCGATCATTGAATTTCACAATGAAGAAATAGAACGCCTACAAGAACAAATTGCCGCTGAACATGGCTTTGAACTGACAGATCATAGTTTGGTGCTTTACGTCAGTAAAAAACAAGACTAACACTAGTCAATAACAGTTTTATACTTATCGACTAACAAACGTAATCATTTAATTGTAGATAAAGAGCTTTTCTGAGTTTGCGTGTTTAATTACCTCTGATTCACAAAAGCCTAATAATTGCTGACTTACTGATTCAGTATAAGTCACCATATTTTCTTGGTTCAATTCCATCCCTGCTTTGAAAAGCCAGTGTTCAGGATATAATTTACTCATTATTTTATGAAAATCCTTAGGTAAACGGACGCTGCCTAAGGTAATTGAGTCAACTTTTTCCACATCTACGATATTAAATACGTCATCAAAAAACTTCGTATAGGTTTTTTCAAAATCTTGATGCCAAACCACAGGATCAAAACGGAGACCTACTCTCCAACCTGCTTTTTGTAATTGCTCAATTGCATTAAGCCTTTTCATCAAATTAGGCGTTCCTAATTCAACAGATGCAATCACATCATCAGGATTCAAACTAAAAGCAACCACGACGTTTTGCATCGTTGGCCGACCTAATAAACTACGAATTTGAGTACTTTTTGTCCGTAGTTCAAGCGTCGCTTTTGTCATTTTTTCTTCAGCAAAAATCTCTAAAAAGTATTCTGCAAAACCAGTGATCGGTTCCAATGCCAAACTATCGCAATCATAGCCTGAAAAATACCATGGGTTAGTTGCCTCACTATTAGCTACATGCTCTCGAAGATCTTCTGCAAAGTCCTCATAGTTCACAAACAATAAATAATTTGCTGATCGATACATTCCTTGTAAAAAACAGTACCGACAATCATAGATACAATTCAACATATGGGAAAAATAAAAATTTTGATCTCCGCCAGTTTCATATTCACTTGGGGTAGGAATGATTCTTTGCCCGTGTTTTTCTGCCAAAATTAATGCTGGATTTTTTTTCTGTTGTCGGAAATTTTGCGCTCTAATATTGAACACTTCACCATATTTATCGATAGAAACATTATCGGCTTTACGAAAATGTTGCTTAACTTTAGTTGTCAGCGCATTTTTTTCGACAGATGTCTCTATATATAAGGTATCAACCATAACTGTTTAGGCTCTATTCAAAAAAATTATATACATAATGATCCAGCTTTTAATCATAAAAAAACTCGACTGGCAATGACAGTCGAGTTTTCATTTTCCGGCCTAAATTTTAGGCTATTATCATCTTATCAGATATTAATATTAACCCGCCTTTTTACTGGAATTAAAATTAATAACCTTGCCAATTGCCATTTCTGACTGAATTTCGGCAACCATCAATTGAGACTCAGCGTCATATTGGTCAATATTTCTATGAATTTTATCGAAAAGTTTGTCAAAGTTTTCACGATCAGATTCTGCAGCAAATATTTTCAATAAATAAACATTAATATCATGTTCATCTACATTTGCTTCAGATGCAAAGTTAACTGTTTTCTTAGCTTCATCAAAATCACCAGAATCAATTAACTGTTTAATACGATCAGGAAAACTTAATTCCTCAACATCCATCTCATCATCAATCAAAAAGCTATAGTCTTCAAAATCATCATGATCATCATTTTTCTGAGACGTTACGTTTTGATTTGATTCTTCTGGAGATGTTTCAGCATGAACCAAAGGTCTTAACGGTTTGCGCTTCTTTGATACAGAATCAAGAAATGATTCTTCTTCATCATATTCATAACGATCGCCAAAAATCCTCAAAACCATCGGCATAATCTTATGGCGGGCAAAATAGCCGAAACCAAGTAGAAATAATGCCAATGCTGCTAATGACCATACTTTGACCGACGGTCCACCTAGATTACCTGATGTATCAGCGATAGGTGTAGCCACGTTTATTGGATTGCTTATAGTACTTTCGACAGGAATACTTTCGACAGGAGCATTTTCTACAGGAGTAACTGCTTCAGAATTCAATGAAAATTTATTATTACTTACATCATTTGCTGAGTTTGCATTCACAGCGAGTTGAGCAGAACCATTCGATTCAGCAATTGCTAAACGTTCTTCAAGAACCTGAATGCGCTTGCCTTGATCTTCAACTTGTTGATTCAAATAATTTATCTCACTTTTCAAATCATCAATAATATCTAATTTAGACAAACTAACGACACTATCAGACTGCCCTTCTTTTACTGCATCATTAGAAGAAGCATTAATCGGCTCTAATGCGGATTGTTCATTGATTGATTCAACCGTAGACCCTAATTGAATATCATTTGAAGAAGCAGTGGTATTTACTTTGTTAGTATCATTAACAACCTGACTATCATCAACTACTTCAGGCAAAGCTTGGACAGGTGTATTCACTTCTCCATTCGAGATGTCTTTATTTGCTATTTCAACCACTGAAGAATTAATTAAAGGAGTTGGTTTTTCAGCTATCTGTGCCGTTTTTTCTAAATTCAACAACCTAACAGCGCCAAGTTCTGTGACTTCTCTTACGAATGATTCTGTCGGTATGGATAATATACTGCCCGATTGCAATGTTGAGACGTCCTTACCGCTAAACGCTTGAGGGTTTGCTCGATATAAAGCCCACATCATTTGATCTATAGACACATCCATCGCTTTATTAATGCGCCTTGCTACTCTCCATAAAGACTGCCCTTCAAGGACTGGTCCAAACCTCTCTGGAATAAGCGCTTTTTGGGCCCAGTCATAGGGCCCCATAATTTCGCCATTATAAGTGATCGATTGAACACCACCCGTAAAATTAGTTTGACTATTTTTTTGCTGTGCATTTGGCTCTATAGGCGCTTTATTAATCGAAGTAGCGTTACTTGCCAATGGAGTACCAACTGCAACAGATTGATTTGAAGAAGCTTCTGTTGTTAGTGGTTCCAAATCAATTAAAACTGTTAATTTACTTAATTGAGAAGCCCCTTGATAGTCAACTTTAACTCCTAAATCGACATAAGGTTCATTGAATGCAGACTCTGTTGTAATCAAAATTCCCTTTTCAGCACCATTGTTCACTACTTGATAACTGAGATCACTAACTGTTTGTGAAACACTTAAGTCTTTCAATTGAACGCTTGACGGTTTCGCAACAATTAATTGATTCAAATCGACAACACGTCCAGAATCGCTAACTGGTATAAAAATACTCAATGGCTGACCAAGATAAGACTGAGTTCTAGCCTGTCCAATATTTAAAGCGTCAACACTACTAAAGGTTAGCAACGAAATTGATAAACCCGCAAGATAGAACGAATAGAGTGAAGACACTCTGTTGGGATTTAG
>CALKZN010000098.1 GCA_938002995.1 uncultured Arenicellaceae bacterium
CTTCTTTTGAAAAAGCAGTATCCATGGCAATATTCGAAGGAATAAAACGACCATTTATTGACGAAGGTAAGCTAGTATTAGATATTATTCGAGAACTTTTGGCTTCATCTGAAGGACGACGAGGCAATAGATTAAGAGACCCATTCCTTGCCGAATTGATCTCAGAAATCAATGCGTCTAATCAACAAGCGCAACTTACCAATCACATATTGAGCACTCGTGAACGTGAAGTTCTACGATATTTAATGCAAGGACACTCAAATCGTGAAATCGCAGAAATTACTGCTCTGTCAATTAATACCGTTAAATTTCATATAAAAAACATTTATAGCAAGCTTTCGGTTTCATCCCGCAAAGAAGCCGTATCCGTCGCTATCCGTCAACACCTCATTTAATTTTAATAACACTACCCATTCACACTTCTTTACCTACCCACGACAGGTGTTTTCAAACTACCTCTTATTACGATAGTCTTTGGATTACATAGTAGGTTTTATTTCCAGATTGCTGCATCAAAAAGAGGTTAATTTCAATGAAGAGTAAAAAACGGAACGCTTTCCACACTTTAGTCAATATCTCCCTTTTAATAGGTACAAGTCTAAGCACATTTAGTACCCAGGCTCAAAACAGCAACGAACCGGAGATTGAAGAAATTATTGTCACGGCTGAGGCTCGTGCGGAAAATCTACAAGAGGTACCTGTAGCTGTAACCGCATTTTCTGAAAATGATATCCTAGATGCAGGTATTGAAAATACAGCAGACTTTATTGCTTTAACACCTAATGTTTCATTTGACGATTCATTCACGATTGGTAATAGCTTTATCTCTATTCGTGGTGTTACTCAAATTAATAATGCCGATTCACCAGTTGCAATTGTCGTTGATGGTGTACCTCAAAACAACCAAAAACAATTTAAAATGGATCTGTATGATATTGAACGCATAGAGGTGCTTAAAGGCCCACAAGGTGCACTCTACGGACGAAATGCTATTGGTGGCGCAATCAATATTGTTACTAAAGCACCCTCTGATGAATTTGAAGGTTTTGTCGGACTTGGTCTTGGAAATGGTAATTATAAAAAACTCCAAGCTAGTGTTAGTGGCCCTCTCTCAGAGAACCTTTCTTTTCGCTTATCTGGATCATTAAAAGACAGTGATGGATTAATTGACAATACCTTTTTAAACACTGAAGTCGATTTCTATGAATCCAGCGATTTACGTGGCAAGATTTTATGGAATGCTACAGACAATCTTCGTTTAGATTTTCGCTTAGCCACCTCATCACTCGAAGGTGGCGCGATTCATGATGCGGCGTTCTTTGACAATACTGGACCAGATAACACTAACCAAGAACGCGCACCAATTACTGATATTCTTGGAACTAGTGAAAGAAACATTACCGAATTTACGACGAAGGCTGACTGGGCTTTTGATTCAGGGACTTTCACTTATATTGGTGCATACACTGATATCGAAGAAGACTATTATGGCGATTTAGATTTTTGTAATCCAACTGACTGCCCTGGCGGATTTTTTGGTTTTGGTCAAGTTGATCAAAGCCAAGACCTTGATGTGGAGTTGCTTAGCCATGAATTGCGTTGGACCTCGCCAGACGAAAATAGATTTCGTTGGGCCGCAGGTGCATTCTTTGTAGAAACAGATCGAACCTTAAGTACCGTAGCAACCTTAACTCAAGCTGGTAATTTTCCAATTGTTATGAATGTTGAAGACAATGATAACGATGCCTTTGCCGTTTTTGGACAATTTGAATATGACCTGTCCGATACCGTTGAATTGTCTGGCTCCTTACGCAACGATGATGATGAGCGCGAGCAGACTGATGGTGCAACTGGCATAACTCGTAAAACCTCCTTTGATGCTCTACAACCAAAAGTAACACTAACTTGGACACCACGAGATGAGCAGTTGTTCTATGCAACATACGCAAACGGTTTTAGATCAGGTGGCTTTAATGGTGTCGGTGGGAGAGAGTTTTTAGATGAAAATGTGGATAACTTCGAAATTGGCCATAAATCAAAATGGCTTAACAACCGTTTACTAATTAATTCATCAATTTACCGAGCTGAAAGCGAGAACTTTCAATTCTTTTTCATAGACATTAACGCAGGTGGTGCTCAAGTCATTGATAACTTAGACGAAGTTTCACTCAATGGTTTAGAAATTGAATTTGAAGGCTTAATATCTAACCAGTGGTCAGTATTCGGTTCACTTGGTGTTCAAGACTCAGATATTGAAGCATTTAACCCTTTATTAGCGGTTCCAGCAACTACCGGAAACCGCACTCCAAAAACGACCAAGAACACTATCAACTTAGGTTCACAATATTCGTTCTCAGTGTCTGATCGCATCGCTGGTTATGCCAGAATCGATTACGAAGGTCGTGGCGATAAATACTGGCATACTAACAACATTGATGTGCAAGATCCTGTCAATCTTTTAAATGCACGACTTGGATTTGAAACCGATAATTGGAATATCACACTTTGGGGCAAAAACCTGACTGATGAATTCTACTATGAAGATTTCAATGCAACCGCATTTACTGGATTACCTTGGAATATTGGCTGGCAGAGTCGACCAGCTTCGTACGGTATTGATTTCCGTTACAACTTCTAGCATTCATTGCTAACAAAGACATGGCTGCAAATTATTTATTTGCAGCCACCAATCTAAAATACCAGAGAAATAAATTATGCAAGATAGTTTCCGCATTGGCATAGACGTGGGCGGTACAAATACCGATGCCGTCTTAATGTCTGAACGAAATGTCGTAACCTATACCAAAAATAAAACCTCAGAGAATGTAACCGCTGGTGTAGTTGAAGCGATGCGAATGGTAATCGCAAAGGCTGAGATTGATAAGAATAATATTCATGCAGTCATGGTAGGCACTACGCATTTCGTTAATGCATTTGTACAAAGAAAAGAGTTAACTGAAGTTGCAATCGTCAGAATCGGATTACCAATGACATCTGGAATACCACCTCTAGTCGACTGGCCTGAGGACCTTCGCCAAACTCTTGGACAACATACATTTATGATTGCGGGTGGTAGTTATTATACTGGCGTGGACTATATTCCACTGGATGAGGCTGCACTTGAAAGCGCCGCACAAGAGATAAAGAAAAGAGGTTTAAAGTCTGTTGCGATTTCTGCGGTGTTTTCACCTATTCGACCAGACTTAGAGGAAAGAGCCGCTAAAATAATTAAGTCAATTTCTCCCGATGTCAGTATTACCTTATCTTACACTGTAGGAGGTATGGGACTCATTGAGCGAGAAAATGCTGCCATCATAAATGCCACTCTACAGCACCTTGCTAAAAACGTAGTCAGTGCTTTACAGACTGCGCTTGAAGAATTAAACCTTACAGCACAATTATACTTTAGCCAAAATGATGGTACCTTGATGAGTGCTGAATCCGCTATTGAGTTTCCTGTCATGACCTGTTCTGCAGGACCAACCAATAGTATCCGTGGAGCTGCATTTTTAACAAATCTCGATGATGCTATTGTTGTTGATGTTGGTGGCACAACCTCTGATATCGGCGTTCTCCTTAAGGGTTTCCCTCGCGAAACCATTGATGCATTTGAAATCGGTGGCGTACGCACAAATTTCTCTATACCAGACGTTTTGTCCATAGCGCTTGGCGGAGGCACTATAGTTAGTTTCGATGAAAATAATACCGTCAAACTAGGACCTGAATCTGTTGGTTTTCAGCTAACTGAAAAAAGTCTAGCCTTTGGTGGTGACACGCTCACAACGAGTGACATTGCAATTCTGCGTGGTTCAATGACATTGGGTGATGCCTCACTTGTCAAAAACATTGATATGGATAAAGGTGCACAAATTTCTAGTGCTATTCACAATCTCATAGCAAATGCTGTTGATAAATTAAAGATTAGTGCTGAACCTGTGCCGGTCATTCTTGTTGGTGGAGGGAGTGTATTAGTTGATAGCAAACTATCAGGTGCTTCAGAAATAATAAAACCTGAACATGGTACTGTTGCCAATGCGATTGGAACAGCCATTGCCCAAGTTGGTGGCCGCGTCAAAAAACTCTATGACTTTGGTGGTGAGGATGGTCGAGACGCAGCAATAGAGCAAGCTGTAAATGAAGCAAAAGCAAATGCAGTTGCTGAGGGTGCATTAGTAGATTCAATTAAAGTCATTAGTATCGAAGAATATCCAATGACACATATACAAACCAATTCAGTTGATGTTCGTGTAAGAGTATCGGGTGAATTAGATTTATCAAGTCTAAGGAAATGAAATGCTAATTGATAATTTAGAAATGGTTAAAGACCTTGCAAGAGGAGCAGTCTTACTTGGTACTGGTGGCGGTGGTGATCCATACATTGGTCAATTACTTTTACAGCAACAAATTCGTGAAGGTCGCTTTGTTGAGCTTATTGACGCAAGTGAATTAGCTGATGATGCACTCGTAGTCAGTATTGCTGGTGTTGGGGCGCCAACAGTTTTAGTAGAACATTTACAAGCGAACGATGTATGCCAACGACTTCTAGACCGTATGGAACGATATATGGGTCGCAAAGTAGATGCCATTATTCCTGTAGAAGTTGGCGGTTTAAACTCAATTATTCCTCTCGCACTCGGCGCCCAGGTTGGCCTTCCAGTAATTAATGCCGATGGAATGGGTAGAGCCTTTCCTCACATTGAAATGACCACATTTAGTGTATACGGCAACACCGCTTGCCCAATGTTTATTGAAAATGAATTAGGCGATGCGGTAACCATTGAAAAAACAACAACCGATCGCAAGACTGAAGATATTGCACGTGTGGTTACTGGAACATTAGGTGCAATGGTATATAGCAGTTTGTACCCCATGTCAGGTCATGATGTAAAAACCAAAGCTATTCTTGGCTCAATGTCATATTGCCTAGAAATTGGCAGAGGTATTCGTGAAGCACGTATAAACTACGATGACCCTTTTGAAGGTTTACTCAAAATACTAGATCAGCCTGAAAACGATCGTCACGCAAAAATCTTATTTGATGGAAAAATCATAGACACAAAACGTGAAACTCGTGACGGATTACACGTAGCGACTATCAAAATGATAGGTATCGATGACCCTTCAGATGTTTTTGAAATTGAAGTTCAAAATGAATACCTTGTTGCAACTCGTAACGGTGAGACTGTTTGTATTGTTCCAGACCTAATTGCCACATTAGATAGAGAATCTGCCGAACCAGTTACCGGTGAAAAACTTAAATATGGTCAACGACTCAAGATTCTTGGTTTAGCAGCCTCACCAATAATGCGAAGACCTGAATGTTTAGAAGTATTTGGACCATCAGCCTTTGGACTCAGTGAAGAGTTTATTTGTGTTGAAGATAATAAGATTAAATAAAATAAAAGTGAAATTTGGTGACGCTGATCCAGTAGCATATGATAAAGGTAAAATTTACTTCTCAAAAACATATTTGCAACTTATCAAACAAACCAAAACCACCTCAAGGGTGTTTTTTAAACTAAGTTTTTTAAAATCGATTCCATTTTTTGTTGTAATTCGACATTAGTCAAAACACCCTTTTCCATATCAAAATTATCATTAAAGCTTGGCACTGAGAGTGAGCCTTTTACATCAGCTGAAAAAAACGGAGCAGATTGATTCGCGCTGGCTAAAACACTACTGGCACCAGCCGCGCCTGGAGAGGTTGAAAACAAAAACATCGGCTTATTCTGAAAAACTTTGGAATTAATGCGTGATGCCCAGTCAAATATATTTTTATAAGCAGCGGTATACGAACCATTATATTCGGCAAAAGAAATCAGTACGGTATCGGCTTCGCCAATTTTATTAAAGAACTGATGTGCCAAATCAGGGATGCCACTGGCCTCCTCACGGTCAGAACTGTAAATAGGCATTTCATAATCATTAAGATCC
>CALKZN010000099.1 GCA_938002995.1 uncultured Arenicellaceae bacterium
ACTTGCAGCAATGATAGTGCTTAAAGACGGGTATTCTGGCGAACAATTGAAAGCACATTTTCGTAAATACTTAGATGGTGTATTTGTGCCAAGGCCCATTTTTTATCTTGATACCTTGCCTCGTGAAGAAAATGGCAAATTACCACGCAAGAAAGTGGATGCCTTATACGCACAATTGATAACAAAAAACGCAACGTTAAAAAAATAAATTTGCAAATGACTACCTTAGAAGACAAATTAAAAAAAGCCAGTTTCTGGCTGAAGCTATGTGTCATCAACCAATCAGTTGCTCTAACAATCATTGCGCTGGCGTTTGTATATTCAGTCTTTACTGGCGAAGCTGAATCGATGAAAGCAGTACTGTCAATCTACGCTGTCACCATATTAACGCCACAAATAGCATTAGAAGTTATTTTGCTCATAGGCCTTTTTATGGTCAGTGATTCTTTCAGTGAACTTCGAGAAAATGTCCCAATTTTGTTGATGTTTCTAGTGACAGCCGCTTTATTGATAGCGTTTGTTTATTTGCGCTAGGTTATCTTTATAGATTGCCACTCGCCGTGGCGGGCTTGTTCATTTTTTTTGCGCACAAAAAAATATCCAAAGGGCACGCCGACAGAACCAAAAAAAGCGGCCTAACCTATTGTCGCTTCGCGATTCCCTCGGCAACTGCTCCTGCCTTGCTCTACGTTCCTATCAAAATCGAGCGTAAATGCAAACTCGCTTCGCTCACGCATTTACTTTATCTCGATTTTGCCACTCAATTCGGCAATAGGTTTTTATGGCGATTAGTGTGAAGTTCAAGTTCAGTACAGTTAAAGTAATTTTACTTTGGTCCTTGTTGCTGCCAACTCATCTGACCCATTGTAATAGCTGCATATGTTCTGAGAGTGACTTTAATCCTCATTCAAAGCGATGATTTCACTGATCAACTCAACAGAAAATAACGACTTAGACAAGTACTGTTGACCTCCCTTTTTAGTGACCAAAATAAGTCCTAAATCGGTCTCAATGACGCGTTCTATATCAGCCCACAATAATGCTGTTTGTGTATAAGGGTTCTGTGTGCGGATCCCCTGTTCATCTACGCTTAATGTTACTTCACTATTAGCACTTTTCCCCCACATCTGTCGTGCTAACCACCATGCTCGTCGAAATCGAATATGAATCAACTCCAACACAGCCAAAGCAATTAATATAAACCCTAAGAATTTAGATTGCTCAGTGAAAACGAGCACGCACACACCGGAAGCAAACAATAATGCAGGAAATAAAAAGTTTGGTTTCGCACTTTTTCCATACGGTAAAGTCTGATCAAAGCACTCAGCAAGGTAATCTCGAGATAATGTAAATTGAGTATTATAAGGCTTCATAGATACCATTTGTTGTGCCTAGTTAATTCGTAAAGTTCTATATTCAGTGTATAGGTGATTCTTTGAATCTATAACGCCCAAAGCTGAAGTGTTAGTTAGCGCATCCGCTTCTGCTTGTTATTCGACTTAATGTCTGAGAAGTGCTTGTCGGTTTATTCTTTTTACAGAGACGGTAACACTTTTCTAGTTTGTCGCAAGGTTGATGAGATGGATACCTCGGTTTACGGCATCAATGTGCCAAAATGAGGCTTCAAAAAACTTTCATTTAACGAGGTATCCACCATGAAACATCATACAATTATAGGTATTGATTTGGCAAAGACTGTTTTTCAAATCGCAATCATGTCTAACAATAAAATCATCATGAACAAGCGCGTTAATCGAGCGCAACTTAAAGAGTTTATGGTCAATCATCGCGTTACTAGAGTTGCTATGGAAGCCTGTTACTCTTCACATTATTGGGCGCGAGAATTTGAACAAATGGGTCATACCGTTTCATTGATTCCTGCGCAGCATGTGAAACCTTTCACTCGTGGTAATAAAACGGATGCGAATGACGCTATCGCTATTATTGAAGCATCCCAACGGCCTAACTTACGCTTTGTGCCAATGAAAACTGCACACCAACAAGATATCCAATGTTTACATCGTATTCGTGAACGACTGATCAGAAGCCGCACGGGTTTAACAAACCAAACACGCGGCTTGTTGACCGATTACGGCATTGTTATGAATAAAGGTAAAAAAGGTTTTTTGCTTGGCATTGAGCAAGCTATGAATGACTCACAACTCTCCGAACTACTCAAGTCTGAACTCACGCTCACCCTACAAGAACTTGAATTTACCTCAGAGCATATTGCTCTCATAGAAAGTCGACTCAGGCAATACGCTGAGCAAAACTCGCTATGTAAAATACTCCACTCAATTCCAGGCATAGGTGTTATCAATGCAACGGCATTGGCATGCAAGTATGGCGATGGTTCGCAATTTAATAATGCGCGAGGACTTGCGGTCAGCCTTGGACTCACACCAAAATTAAGTGCTAGTGGACATACATCACACATGCAAGGCATCAGCAAGCGTGGCGATCCATACCTGAGAAAGCAATTAATACATGGTGCTCGCGCGTTGTTGATGTTTTGTGATAAACGAAAAGAGGATTCATTATGCCGATGGGCATCACGGATAAAACAACGTCGCGGGAGTAATATCGCAGTCGTCGCCATTGCAAATCGCTTAGCGAGACTCGCATGGGTATTATTACAAAAACGTGAGATGTATCGTTCAAACTAGCGCGAAATGAATCAATAAACAATCATCGACCGACCACCATAGGAATTGCCAAAAGCATGATGAGTTAACGGGTTAGTCCCGCCTGAATAGAGTCTGTTAAGGGCAAGGTTTGAAATAAAACCGCGTGGCTGTTTAGACCATTTCAGGTGCGGATCTTCATCAAGGCTCGGCAATCAATAGATTGTCTTTAATAGAAGCCGTATATATGTCAGCGCAACCCAATTTTTATGCTTGCAGCAAACCTTACTGTTTGAGTCGTTAAAGTAGTCAGAAATTAACTGACTTAAGATTCGTTTGGCTTGCATTTATTGAGGTATCCATATATGTCCATGTATGGCCATCATAAGGACTATCAATTTCAGAAGGATTGAAGATCAAAGAATAATCACCTTCTTCGCCATCGATTATCTCAGTGAGTTGTCTTGTATCAGATTTCATTAATATAGAAGTATAAAACGTCCAGCTAAGGTATTCATGTGTTTGTACTTGATGGCGGGCCCAATAAAACCGCGCCATT
>CALKZN010000100.1 GCA_938002995.1 uncultured Arenicellaceae bacterium
CCATCGGCAATAGATTCATTCACTAGCTTTGCCCCTTGGGCAATAATTCGTCCTGCGCCTAAAGCATTGTGTCCCACTTCACTGTTGCCCATATCTTCATCACTGGGCAATCCAACGGCTGTGCCGTGAGCGAGCAATTCAGTGTAGTGTTCAGATTGCATTAAGGCATCTAAATGTGGAGTATTGGCTTCGCTGACAGCATTGCTTTTGTCGGCAGGAGCGATGCCAACACCATCGCATACTAAAATAACCACTGGGCCTTTGCGGCCAGAAAAAGTAGGGTGTTTTTCTAAAATAAGGCTCATAACTTAATTGTTTTGATAACTGTGTTGAAGTTTATGGCGCAAATCACCTATGGCTTGGGCGCGGTGACTAATGCGTTTTTTTTCTTCCGGTTCAAGTTCCGCAGAGGTTTTTTGTAGTGAATCAATCCAGAATAACGGGTCGTAGCCAAAACCATTGTTGCCACGTGCATGTTCAAGAATTTCACCATGCCATGCCGCTTGACTGATAATTGGATTAGGGTCGTTTGCAAAACGCACAAAGGCTAAAGCACATTGAAACTGAGCGCTACGATCGGCTTGATTGTGTAGTTGTTCGATTAATTTAGCATTGTTGGCAGTGTCATTGCCGTGTTCTCCGGCAAATCTAGCTGAAAAAATCCCCGGCGCGCCATTCAGTGCATTTGCTTCTAGACCAGAGTCATCAGCAATGGCTGGAAGTCCGGTTTCTTGTGATGCATGTCTTGCTTTGATAATGGCGTTTTCAACAAAGCTAAGACCGTCTTCGGCAACATCGCTGACATTAAATGCCGATTGTGGAACGATATTGAAACCGAGCGGTTCTAGTGCGCCTTGAAATTCCGCAATTTTACCTTTATTACCTGACGCTAAAACGACATCAATTGCCATAATGGATGTTAGTTTGTTTTGGGGTGTATAGCTTATGCTACTGAGCGTTGTGCTTCAATAAGCTCATTCACTCCTTTTTTCGCGAGCGCTAATAGCTCATTTAAATGTTCACTAGAAAAAGGTTCGCCTTCTGCGGTGCCTTGTACTTCAATAAAGCGGCCATGTTCATCCATAACAACATTCATGTCCGTTTCAGCATTAGAGTCTTCGGGATAATCTAGATCCAGAACGGGTGTGCCTTCAAAGATACCAACAGAAACTGCAGCAATATTAAATTTGATAGGGTTCTCTTTGATGACTCCCTTTTCGATCAATTTTTGAATGGCATCATTCAAAGCAGCAAAAGCACCTGTGATTGATGCTGTACGAGTACCTCCATCGGCTTGTAAGACATCGCAATCAATGGTGATTGTATTTTCACCAAGCTTTTTAAGATCCACAGCTGCCCGTAGCGATCGACCTATTAAGCGTTGAATTTCTTGTGTTCGGCCTGATTGTTTTCCACGTGCTGCTTCTCGACCCATCCGTGAATGTGTAGAGCGTGGCAGCATGCCATATTCTGCGGTAATCCAGCCTTGACCTTTTCCTTTTAAAAATCGAGGCACATTATTTTCAATAGACACATTGCAGAGCACTTTGGTATTTCCACAGGCAATTAATACTGAGCCTTCAGCATGCATAGTAAAGTCTTTTGTGATTGTCACTGGGCGCAGCTGATCCGCTGCACGATTGCTTGGTCTAGTCATAAATAAAATAAGTGTTTAGACGTTTAGTCTGTTAGTGCAAAGCGTTGTATTTACTTGCTCATTCCGTAACATGCAGCGATGGCGGTTACATTATCGCTCGGTTTTGGATTGCGTTTTTCTAATACTTCAAGCAACTTTTCTAGGCTGACCTGAGGGTTTTTAAAGTTTATAGACTTAAAGTCAGCTAACTTTATCGTGTGCCACGCACCATCTGAACAAAGAAAAAGCATATCTCCTTGTTCTAGTCGAAGAGGCTCATTAAATGTTGGCGAAGATGATTCGGCACCACCAACACAGCGATTAATAGGAGCGTTCTTTTTGAAGCCTTTAGCAACATGATCAGTCGTGTGGAAGGCGATCATTCCATCGCGCATAAGGTACATTCTACTGTCACCAACATGGCACCACGTTGCTGTATCTCCATGGATGATGCAGATAACGCAGGTAGTTTTTGGTTCAAATTGTAGCTTTCCTGCGGCAACTGCTGCTTTATGAATAGCGCGATGCGCTGAAGAAACGGCGTAAGCATAAAAAGATTTGTGGTCTTGAATTTGTTCAGTTGTAGCACTGATAAAACATTCTTTGACAGTGTCTACCAAGGTTTGAGAAGCAATTTCTCCGCCTGAATGACCACCAAGTCCATCTGCAACTACTAGCATTGCAGCGTTTGGACGTGTGACAATTTCAGCCGCATCCTCATTATTCTTGCGTTTACCTATTCGGCTACTTTTACCGAAGGAAATAGTTGTTGTCATCTTGCCGTTAACCTCGCGATAAACTCATTTGTCGTTTGTGGGCGTCGATCTTGATTCATATTGCAAGCGGCATCAATAGTAAGTAAAAATTGACGACGATATCGATCTACATGCGTTTCGACTAGGGGTTGTACAGTATCCTTTTTTCGGCGTTTTACCGCAGAAAGAGGTGTTGAGTGAGTGATGCAGGCGCGCATTGCCATGCCAATAGAATATAAGTCAGAGGCATAGTTTAAAGGTCTTCTTTCGTGTTGCTCTGGAGAAGAATAGCCGTGCGTCAATGTTTGTAGTTTTGGAATGCGTTTTTCATCTAGTTCAAAAGCAGCGCCTAAATCAAGTATGAGTGGATCGCCACTCGCGCGCAATAAGATGTTGCTAGGTTTAATATCTAGGTGTAAATAGCCTTTGTTATGAACTTCTTTCAAGCCTGCTAAAACCATGCTGAAAACAGTGAGTAAGAAAGACTCACTTGGCGCAACGTCAGTATTTTTTATGAACCAACGCAGGTCTTTGCCAGGTTGGAAGTCCATGACTAAATAAGCAGTATTATTTTCGCGAAAGAAGTTTTTAACGGGAACAATATTGTGATGATGCATTTGCGATAAGGTAAAACCTTCATCAAA
>CALKZN010000101.1 GCA_938002995.1 uncultured Arenicellaceae bacterium
CACTCCCTTCCCCATCACGCTTTCGCTGCAAGAGTTCTTCTTGTTCTTTGAGTGCAGCTCTAATTTCCAACATCACTGAATCGACGTTGGCGGGTCTTGTGTCTGGTTTGACCATGCCGGTGAGTTTGGTGTCGGGTGTTAAGTCTCCTTTTTCGAACAGCTTCCAGATCTCTATGGCGTAGTGGCCTTTTTTGAGTTCGGGTGCAAATCGACCATAGTAGTTGGTCATGTTTTGCACGTCTCGTTCTAGCATGACTTTGGCGTTGTTATTGCCTGCGGCGTTGACGGCTTGTGGCAGGTCAATGATCACTGGGCCATGCTCGTCCACCAACACATTGAATTCTGATAAGTCTCCATGAATCAAACCTGCACACAACATGCGGATGACGTCTTGGATTACGACAGCATGGTCGTGGCGTGCTTGTTCTGGGCTTAGGTCGACATCATTTAAACGCGGGGCGACATAGCCCTCTTCGTCGGTGATGAGTTCCATAATCAACACGCCATTGAAGCAGCCGTATGTTTTGGGGACTCGCACGCCTGCGTTGAAAAGTTTATACAAGGCATCTGCTTCTGCGTTTTGCCAAATTTCTTCTTCTTGCTCACGGCCAAACTTGGAGCCTTTTTCCATTGCTCGCTGACGACGACTATTTTTGACCTTGCGCCCTTCTCTGTATTGAACAGCTTTTTTGAAACTACGTTTCGCCGCGTCTTTGTAGACCTTAGCGCAGCGAATTTGCGAGCCACAGGCCACCGTGTAGACAGTAGCTTCTTTGCCACTCATTAACTGACTCAATACTTCGTCGATTATTCCGTCTTCAATTAACGGCTGTAGTCGTTTGGGCGTTTTCATTCTTGAAGGGTAAGTTACTGATGATTTTTTTGGTCGCTTTCTTGCGTAAAATTATACCGTGAAGGCTGGCTCTTAATTGAGTGTTTGGCCTGAAATCGAAAAGAAAAACAGGCAACACTGATTGGCTTGGACATCCGCACTGCGCGCCACGCAGCTATCGCTATGTGATTAAAGCTTTTCGACAGGGATCATCACTTCATTGCGACGGAATGGCGGCAATGTGAATGGTGGGTTGTAGCCTGCGGCTTTTGCGGTTCCTATGATTTTCAGATTGTTGTCTTTGATCCAGGCTAGCAATTGCTGTTTGTTTTTTTCAATGCTGGCTTGTTTGAGCCTGCCGCTGAAGGTGATGGCGGCAACGGTGTAGTTGGTGAGGTGTTTTAGTTTGACGCTTGGGTTGCTGGGGATAGGTGCACTCTCGATCGAATAATTGGTCGGTAGCACGAATGCCATAGTGTCAGATTTTGCCGATGTTTGATCTAAAAACACCGGAGCGGTCATGGGGATTTTTTGAGTCTTCTGGTTCTCGCCTGAAATGTAGTCAAACAGTTTGCCGAAGGAACTGCCTTGCTCACCCATGCCTTGCATCGGGGTGCTGACTAGGATGAGTTCATCGTAGTGCCGAAGTTCAAATTGCTCTGATTTTTTTAACACTGTATAAGGCGCAATATCTACACTGCTGTTGCCAAACACACTACAGCCAGAAAGCAGAAAGCTTGTGAGTAATACACACATTGTTTGAGTCATTTTTACCACCTTAAGCCCGCGATTTTATAAACGTCTATATTCGCACGACGCACTCAATTTTCTGTGATCTGACTTTACAACTTTCTATAGGGTTACGTGTTCAGACTAATCATGATTCAACAAGTATCGCGCACTTCTGCCACCAGCCTGAGTTATTTGAATGCAGCCTTTTGATTGAAGCTCTGCTAAATCACGGGTGGCTGTGGCTTTACTAACATTGGCAATGCTTTTGTAATGCCGAGCGGCGATGCCTTGTTGGAATTCTATACCATAGCTATCAAGCAAGCGATTGAGCACTTTAATTTGTCGCTCAGTTAGCGGCGTTTGCGCATGTTGTTGCCAGAATTTTGCTTTAATCAACACACGTTCTACGCTGAGTATGCCCGCTTCGATGGCTTGACTTAGCACATCGAGAAACCATTTGACCCAGTCGGTCACATTAAGAGGATTAGTAGATTGCACTTTGTTGCGACCATTTTGCGTGTCTTCAAGAATTTGATAATAGCTTTCTTTATTTTTCTCAATCGCAGCGCTTAATGAATAGAAACGTACACTGGTGTTTTCTGCTTGCGCGAGAACACGATCTGTTAATGCGCGGGCCACTCGACCATTACCATCATCAAAGGGGTGAAGGCTGATGAAATACAGATGTGCCAGCGCAGCTTTTAACACATCGTGATGTGATGATGATTGATGATAAAACCTTAAAAATTGGCGTATTTCTCCATCAATTATTTTTGCGGATGGCGCCTCATAGTGCACAGTAGTTTTTCCGGTTCGTTGGGAAATCACTTGCATGACCCCAAGAGCATCATCGCGAAATTTACCGATGTGTATTTTGTTGATCAAAGGTGGAACGACAAACAATAGTGATTGCCATTGACACAATGTTTCTTTAGTTATTGGTTGGCGCAAATCATCTAAGGCTGATGAGAGCATGTTCACCACAGCAGATTCACGCTCGCTTTCGCTGCTTGATTCTTGCGCAGATTGTTCCAGCCCTAAATGCCGAGTGATGGAAGAACGCACCGATTCAACATTGAGGTTTTCACCCTCAATTGCTGACGTTTTGATTGCACTTTGCAACAGCGCATCCATTTGAGCTTGTTTATGCTGACCTTCAGATAAAGTTTCTACTTTACCGACTAACTTTGACTGAAGCGCTAACACTTCTTGCAAGCGCAGTTCGAGCTCTGCCCAGTCAACGTTAAAGTTTGGCCAATCTACGTGCTCCCAAAGATACATAATCACCTCTTGAGCTGAATAAATAGCATTATTCGGCTCATATAATGAGTCAAATATTAACGCATATTCGGCTCATACACTAATTTTTCTTTTTTAAAAATTTATAAAACGCCGATTTTCATTTTGATGACGCACACATTTTATCTGGATTTATTAAGTCGTCTTTTTCAAAATAAAAGGCTTAAGAGTTGATTGAAAATTGACTTATGCAGTATTTCAGAGTGATTGAGTAGTACTATTGCCTGATATGAAAAACTCTCCCACAATGCTACCTGACAACTTCATCGCACCTCCCTGCTGTGAGCAAATTCAAATATTGTATGAAGATGAATATCTATTAGTGATCGACAAGCCATCAGGTTTGCTGAGCCTTTCTGGTAAGAACCCTGCGAACAAGGATTCGGTTCACTATCGATTAGTTCAAGACTATCCCACTGCAAATTTGGTACACCGTTTGGACTTTGGCACTTCTGGTGTGATGGTCGTGGCGTTGAACAAACAGATTAACGCTCATCTGACCAAGCAATTTGAAGCGCGCACGGTGGAGAAAAGTTATCTTGCAACTTTGCTTGGCCACCTAGTTGACAATGAAGGTGTTATCGATGCGCCTATAGGAAAAGCTATCTTTCCTCATCAAAAGGTTTGCACTGAAACAGGCAAGACTGCTCAAAGTCATTACCAAGTGCTTGAACGTTTACAAGACAAAGAAACAGGAATAAAAACAACGAGAGTTCTGTTCACGCCGCACACTGGTCGCACCCATCAACTGCGCGTGCATAGTCAAGAAATTGGTCACCCGATTATTGGTTGCGATTTGTATGGACTTACCATTAATGGCGTTGACAGCCATCTTTTAGCAGACCGTATGATGTTGCATGCGAGTAGTTTGACTTTTGTTCACCCCGTGTCGGACGAACGACTGTGTATGGAGTCGATTTGATTGTTCAAATAACCCTGCGCTAAATTTTTCAGGCTTAGGCTAACCAAAAATTCACGATTCAAGACGTGACTGAGTTTTCTCGTCTATACTGATTAGACAAACTAAATGGGAAATAATACCTATGTCTTCTTCAAACACTCAAAACGTCGCCGATACCATCCTCTCAAACATTAGCTCATATCGCTCTCAAGCGGACGCTAATCTGGAATGGATCAAACAGGAAATGAGTCCCTACTTTCTGAATTTAAACAAAGAGGAAGTCAAGGCATTAACGTTGCTGACGATGAGTTTGGATAAGCTCGAATCATTAGAAAAGGTGACGCTGGTTGATCGAGAGTCTCGACTGATGATTGCACAACTTTCTTCTTTAGGCTCTATATACAGAACAATTGATGATCTCCCACCAAAACCACTTAGTTACGCCGAAATCACCACCTCGTTCAATCCTTTGCCCGATCTTGACGTAGCCTTAGAAGTCATACGCTGTGACTTCAAAGAGTCAGATGAAGAGAATGATTCAAACGAAAGACAAGAGGCGCTTGCAAACTCAACTCGAGAAGAAATCGCAGGCCATATTAAAGCAGAGTACCCCGATTTCAGCCAAGAACGCATTGACGGCATCATAGATGTTTTTACCACAAGCAATCTTAAGTACGTTCTAAAATCACCCGTTGAAAGAGTTATGCGGGTTATCCGAATTTTTATTGAAACGCATTTAAATAGCGGCATCTTTCTGAAGGTCGAGCCAACAAAATATAAAGAGACGCGCGTATCCTTCGGCGTGACCAACCCTCCGCATGCGGGCTTTTTGCCCCAAGTTCTTGAAGTTTTTCAACGCATAGAAATTGGCGTGCGAAGGGGATACATCCTAAGCGTGACAAATGGCCTGACTAACTACTTTCTGGGCACGTTCTATGTCAAACCCAGAGACAAGTCTGACTTGAATGAAGATAATCCACTGTTTAGCAAATTAAGACTCGAGCTGTTTAGTACACAAATCACTTCCACTACCGCTCCTAGCTACGCGAATCTGATAAAAAGCGGCATAATGAGCGGCCCTGATTCGACGTTGATCTCTGCGCTTATCGGTTTTTGTCATACAAACTTAGCCCACAACGCACCAGAGGTGTATGAACGCGAAAATATTACGCGTGCATTTCATCATGTTCCTAGCGTCAGCATTGAACTAGTTGAGCTTTTTTATGCGCGTTTTGATCCGAGTGTCTCTAACCGAGAGGCGGCTTATGCTGCGAAACTTGAAAGTGTTATAGAGCTGGTAGAGAACTTTAATTCAGGCCGACGAATCATTGATGATTTTAGACGTGTGGTCTTTCGTTGCGCTCTGTTGTTCGTGAAAAATTGCTTGAAGACCAATTTCTTTGTGATTGAAAAGCACGCGCTGAGCTTTCGCTTAGATCCTCACTATTTAGAAGAACTAGGTCCTGAATTTACCGATGATTTACCCGCCCAACGCCCTTTTCGTATTACTTTCTTTTCCGGCAGGCGTGGCAATGGTTTACACATTGGGTTTTCCGATATCGCGCGCGGCGGTTGGCGTACGGTCATTACGCAAAACAGTGATGACTTTGCGAATAATGCCAGCACCCTTTTTAAGGAAAACTACGTGCTTGCACACACTCAACACCTGAAGAATAAAGACATCTACGAAGGTGGTTCTAAGATGGTGGCGATTCTGAACATTGACCCACGCACCACCCCAGAGCAAAGAGACCAGTATCTTTACAAAATGCAGAGCTCATTTGCCAATGCCTTTTTAGATTTGTTTGTGACAGATGAAAATGGTCAGGCGAAAGACCCAAGAGTTGTTGATTACTACGGCCAAGAAGAACCTATTGAACTAGGGCCTGATGAGAACATGCACAACGTGATGATCGAAGGCTTGGCGAAGCTTGCTGAGCGCCGCGGCTATCTGCTTGGCAAAGGCATCATGTCTAGCAAAGAGCTTGGCATCAATCACAAAGAATACGGAGTTACTTCAATCGGTGTCATTCGCTTTGCAGAAGTGACTATGCAAGAAATGGGTATCGATATGCACACCAGCCCATTTAGTGCGAAATTTACTGGCGGACCGAATGGCGATGTCGCGGGCAACGGTATGCGCTTATTACTGGAGCGTTGTCCACAGGTGGCCATCAAGCTTATTGTTGATGGTACGGGTGCCTTATTTGATCCAGATGGTCTTGATAAAAAGGCATTGTCAGACATCGTTTTAAAAGATGATATCGAAGGATATGCCCCAGAAGCCCTGCATGTTGGCGGTTTTATTTTGTATCGCATGAAGACCAAGAAAGAAGGCATTAGTGACGTATACAAAAAACTGACCATGACTACAAAAGGCCTTGAAGAGGAATGGATATCTACTGACAAATTCTACAAAGCGTTTAATAACATTCTGTTTACCGTTGAAACCGATTTATTTATCCCCGCTGGCGGACGACCTGAGACGATTAACGCAACGAATGTTGATAAGTACTTTAATGCTGAAGGAACGCCAAGCTCTAAAGTTATCGTTGAAGGTGCAAATTCATTTATCACCCCTGATGCTCGACAAACATTGCAGCAAAGAGGGGTGGTCATCATGCGGGACGCCTCAGCGAATAAATGCGGTGTTATCTCGTCATCTTATGAAATTATCGCTAACTTAGTTTTCTCGGATGAGGAGTTTCTGGCCAACAAAGATGAGTATGTTAATGATGTTATCGACATTCTTAATCAAATGGCAGAAATTGAAGCGCGAACCGTTATACGCAAGTACCGCAAGATGGGTGGCAGCGAAACCTATACTGAAATTTCTGGCATGCTAAGCCAGGAAATCAATGATCATTACGCACGCATGTTCGATTACTTTCAGGCCAACCCTGAGCAGCTTACTTTACCCAAACAGCAACAAGCGATGCTTGCGCATATGCCGAAAATCATTCGTAATTCTGATGAATTTGGTCCTCGAATCCAAACCCATTTACCTGAAAAGGTGAAATATGCAATCTTGGCTAGCAAGCTTGCATCAGGGCTTGTCTATGCAGGAGATGATTCCAGCCTATACGCTGACATTATCGAAGCACAACTCGCTAGGGTAACGGCGTAAGCCGACTTTAAACGCTTAAGTTTGACTAGATATCCCAGTTATAAAACTGGGATATCTGTTAGGTTTTTATTTAATAAAAGGGCTTACAAGATCTTCTTTCCCTGAGTTAGTCACTTCTTTAATAGCTTTGATTACGTTTGGATAACCTTTTTCATCCCATTTTCCTTGAATACTTTTTTCTAAAAATACTGGGTTATGCCATAAAATTTCATTAGTCGACAAATCAATCAATTGACCAACACCAACAAATGAAGATCTAGGTAGGCTTGTAGGAATGAACCCATAATAATTTCTCACGGTTCCTAATTGAGTGACTTCAACAACCAATAACTGGTCAACTTTTAATTGATCTTTTAAAACTCTGTAATCAACTTTTGTGAAATTTTCCTTTCCTTCAAACTCTGCTAATTTTGGAAGTTTATAATCTTCTTCTAAAACAGTTACTTTGACATTCTGATCAGAGATATAACGACTTAAATCTGTCTTGATTGAATAGAATTCTGACAAGTCTATTTTAGAAACAACTTTAGTCATTCCCGATGCCGTTGCATTGTTTATAGCAACATCTAAAAGTCCTTGAGAACCCACTTTATGAGTATATGGTTTAGGCAAAGGCTTAACCAATATTGCGACTTCAGTTTCATTTGCTTGCCATTTGGTCAAATCCAGTTCTACTGGTTTTTGAACTGAGGCACAACCTGTAATGATTAACGCAAAAAATACGACTAGCGTTCGAACTGATCCTTTGAAAATATTTTTTTCCATCATAATGATTCCTTAAATTTTATTAACCTTTTAAACGATTGTGGATCGTAATGGATTTTATAAAAAATATAAATGAATTCTCGGCTTATTTTTGATGGTATTTAACTTCATAACCTAAATATCAATGACACCAGCGTTCATAATGTTGTGCTCAGTCTACTCCTAAAAACCCACCACTTTG
>CALKZN010000102.1 GCA_938002995.1 uncultured Arenicellaceae bacterium
CTTGTGATACAAAAAGTCGCTATATCTATATTCATGGTTGTCCGGATTCTCATGCCATGCAAATTCCAAGTTCGCACGGCTGTATCAAGATGCGAAATACTGATATTGTTGAATTGTTCGATACGGTCGACATAGACACGCGTGTGACTATTCTGGCTTAAGCAATATCTTAAAAAAACAGTTAACACCTAACGCTTTATATTTATTTAATAATCAATAGTTTAATCACTTTTAAGTCAAAATTTAAAAACCATGAGCCAGCAAAACCAGCATTCTTCAATCATGCCTTTAGGGCCAATCATGTTAGATGTAGAGTCTTTACAGCTGACAGAAATGGATAAAAAGCGCTTGTTAAACCCACTTGTTGGCGCAGTGATTTTATTTGCAAGAAACTATTCAAATCGTGAACAAGTGAAAACACTGATTACTGAAATAAAATCGCTAAGAACGCCTAGCTTACTGATTGCCGTTGATCAAGAAGGAGGTAGAGTGCAACGCTTTAAAGAAGGTTTTACCTTGTTGCCCCCCACGGCAAGCTTTGGTGAGTTCTGGAATCAAAATAAACAAACTGCACCAATGCGTGCTTTTGAGTCAGCATATACCATGGCAAGTGAACTGCTAACAGTTGGAGTTGATTTTAGTTTCGCACCTGTTTTTGACATAGCAACTGTCACTTCAGATGTTATTGGCGATCGTAGCTTTCACCATAACCCTAAAGCTGCCACTGAGTTGTTAGGTGCTTATATTGATGGTATGCATGCAGCTGGCATGGTCGCTATTGGCAAGCACTTTCCAGGTCATGGTGGTGTCTCAGGTGATTCACATTTATGTTTGCCTGAAGATGATCGCGGATTTGATGAATTAGATACGTGTGATTTGGTGCCTTACTACGAATTGAAAGATGAGCTTCAAGGCGTGATGACAGCTCATGTTATCTATACACAATGTTGTGAGCATATTGCTGGGCACTCATCGTTTTGGTTGAAAGAAGTGTTGAGAAATAGGGTCGGATTCGAAGGTGTAATCTTCAGTGATGATTTATCAATGGAAGGCGCTGTTAAAGTCAGTAATGGTATTGTAGATAGTGCTGAGACGTCAATAGCTGCTGGTTGTGACATGGTGATTGTATGTAATTCACCTGAACGCTCTGATGAGTTGTTATCAGGACTCGATTTCACACCAACAGAACAATTGTCTTATAAACTAAATCAATTAAGGTCATCTAAAAAGGTCGACGATAATCACTAAATATTCGTTACACTAGAGACTATTGATAGAGTTTATTGAATCCGTTTATTAAAAATTAACATCAACATCGAGCCAAAAATTTTATGTTAGTCGTTATTTCACCAGCCAAAACGCTAGACTTCGAGACACAGCCGTTTCTACAAGATGCATCAAAACCGAGTTTCTTGGAAGATAGTCAAGAACTTATTAATACGATGAAAGACTACTCACCAGATGATGTGGGTAGATTGATGAAGATTAGCCAAAAACTATCTGAATTAAATGTTGAGCGCTACCATGATTGGCACACACCATTTACCTTAGATAATGCCAAGCAAGCTGCCTTGGCATTCAAGGGTGATGTCTATACCGGCTTAGATGCGCAAAGTCTCTCCGAAGAGGACCTTAAGTGGTCACAAGATCGATTGCGCATATTATCAGGTCTATACGGAGCCTTACGGCCATTAGACCTAATGCAAGCCTATCGTTTGGAAATGGGCATTAAACTTGAAAATCAACGAGGCAAAAACCTTTATGAATTTTGGGGTGAAAAAATCACTGAACACTTGAATCAACAACTAACTACGCTTGGTAGTGACTTGTTGGTTAACTTGGCCTCAAATGAATACTTTAAAGCGGTTAAACCTATGCTGATTAATGGCAATATTGTGTCACCGGAATTTAAAGATAGTAAAAATGGTCAATATAAAATCATCAGCTTCTATGCCAAAAAAGCGCGCGGTTTAATGACGCGATGGATTATTGAAAATCGTATTGAATCAGCAGAGCAATTGATCGACTTCAATGTTGCCGGTTATTACTATTCTGATGAATTTTCTTCTGATAATTCACCTGTATTTTTACGAGAAGCACAAAACTAAAAGCTTCACTATCAAGAATGGATTAATGACTCTAAGATTCTTTAGTTGTTAATAAATCTTAGAGTATTTTTCAAAATCATAGTGAAAATTATTTTATCTAGGCATGGAAAGCCTGATTTAGCTAAGTTAGATGAGAGCGATGGAGAATATTCCGGTCTTCTTAATGGGCGCCAATTAAGAAATTGGTTACGTGATTATAATGCTGCTAAAGTGGATAATTCATACCCACCAAATAAAGCCAGCTTAACTGCAATACAAAGTTGTGAAACACAGATTACTAGCGACCTAGAAAGGGCAATTGATTCTTGCCGGATACTGGGCGTCGAAAATCATCAAGTAAACGCGGTTTTTCAAGAAGCAGGCTTTCCTATTCCACAAAACTGTTTTTTGAAACTACCACTGAATATTTGGTTGCTTTGTTTACGTTTGGTGTGGTTTATAGGATATTCCTCAAATGCTGAAAGCTTCAAGGACGCTAGTGCTCGTTCAAAGGATGCTGCAAATAAACTACAAGATATTGCCTATAAAAAAGGCTCAGTTAGTTTAGTAGGGCATGGCATCATGAATCGTTTAATTGCCAAACAATTATTGGCAGCAGGGTGGCAAAAAACATATTCCAAGCAAGAAACAAAATATTGGGGATTTAGTGTGTTTGAAAAAAACCATGTTGAAGGTTCATAAAGAGCTTAAAACTGAGCTTCTCTAGATATCACTTTTTCCAAATCCCAAATGGATCCTGTTGTTGAGGTTTCTTTTTCATAATCGTCAGCATCAATATCATTGCTGTGATAGCGCCGCCAACGTGTGCGGCATGAGCGA
This sequence comes from uncultured Arenicellaceae bacterium, assembly GCA_938002995.1. Lineage (GTDB taxonomy): Bacteria > Pseudomonadota > Gammaproteobacteria > Arenicellales > Arenicellaceae > CALKZN01. The sequence goes on from CALKZN010000102.1 coordinate 2,928, forward strand.
TATTTTGTCCAAAGATTGAAAATCCGGTGAACTCAGAAAGAATATCTATTGCCAATAAGGCTGGAACAAAAAATTTGGCAGCAATAGGTACTGGCAAAAATATCAGCATAATTTTGTGATTAGGGAAAAGCATCGCAAAAGCAACTAAGACTCCATATAAAGCACCTGAAGCGCCAACCACCGGTGATTTGAAGGTCAAAACAGCTTGTTCTGAGCTAGGAAATTGTTGGTAGTATTTACTTTGAGAAAAAACCGCTTTCATATCCTCTAATGTGATGCCTGCCTCTAAAAGAGGGGCTATAGCTGTTTGGAATTGAAAATAATTCACTGCCATATATATTGTTGCAGCACCTAAGCCGCACAGAAAATAGAATAATAGGAATTTTTTTGCTCCCCATAACCTTTCAATTGAATTGCCAAACATCCATATGCCGAACATATTGAAAAAAAGATGAGTAGGGCTGCCATGCAAAAACATATGACTCACCAATTGAAGCGGTGCAAAATCAGAATTGCTAATAAAAAATAATTCATAGCCAGAAAAACTACGACCATAGATTTGATTTAAAGCAAAGTAAGTGACTATACAAGCGGCAATCAGCGCATTAGTCGCTGTGTATATAGGCGTGTTTCTCATTATGTTTTATATTGTTTTTTTTCGGTAATTTTTAAGGATTCAAACAAACGCTATCTAATAGCGAAATGTTTCATTTATCTTGGGGTAATAATTTGTCATCACAGCTGAAAAACTTAGGTATGATGCGTTTTATTCTTCCTGTTATCTGACTCACATTGTAGCTGATAATATCTCATTGAGACATAAGCTGAGTTAAGCAGGTTTGTTAATTAATGGATAACTATGAACTGGCTTGAATTATTACGATCAAAACCGACTGCTGTTGTACTCATTGCAATTTCCTTGCTGTGTTTGTATCCAGGCCTCACATCACCAATGATGAGTTTGGAAGTCGCAACATCCTTACCTATAGTTGGCGAAATAGAGATTTACAATCAAACTCAAAGTATTTGGAGCGGTATCGTGTCTCTCTATAATAAAGGATACCTTTTTGTGTCCTTTCTTATATTTTTGTTCAGTGTGGCTATTCCACTCATTAAGTTATTGTCTTTAGCCATCATTTTATTGTTTGAAAATACTCGCCTAAGCCAAGGATTGCATCAATTTGTTTTGTTAATAGGTAAGTGGTCGATGGCCGATGTATTTGTTGTCGGAATATTCATCGCTTTTCTGGCTGGAGAAGCAAATCCAAACATGCATGCCTCATTACATGAGGGCTTTTATTGGTTCTTGGCTTATTGTTTAACATCAATACTTTGCGGGCAATTGCTAAGAGTTAACAAAAAGAGCTATAATAATAGTTAATATTTATCAACAACATTCGTTAAGTGTATGAAAACACACTTGCAACACCTCGAATTTAATGAGTAGACCATCTGTAAAACAGGTGAATTAAAATGGAAAATATAGAGCCTAAAGATATAAAAAAAATCGCACTGGAGTCAATTGCCAAGTTAGTACGTAAAACTCACTTCATGAATCAGGATTTTTTCATAGGTGACGTATTAAGCCCGCAATCAATTGAACGTCGTATTTTATTAGCAAAACCAGAACGGTATTCAATCCTGCGTGAACACACATTTGACTGTGTATTGTCGCATCGCCGAAGCTTTGTTGTAGATCGATTATTATTGATCCGAAGTGAAGAAGAATTTAAAGAAAATGGCTGGTTTTATACAGAATTGAGCCTAACCTGTGAAAGCTTGGGTTTACGCTTGGATTTAGTCAATGGATCAGAAGAGGGCGTCAAGAATTACCTACGTCGCATCATTGATGGTGAAATCTTAAGTTACAGTGGTGATCCGGTAGAAGGTGAATTTGCATTTCCCAAAGCCTATATTAACAAACGTTTCTTAAAGAACCACGAAGATTTGAATCGTTCTTTTCAACGTTGGAAGCTTTGCCCAGAGTGTGGTTCAAAACTCAAACGCATGGAATCAGAGCAACCAAGTCATATTGGTAAACGTGTCTATATTTGCACGAATAAACCTGAATGTAGTTTTCACACGATTGTGCCGGAATTACCATTCCCAGAAGAAACGGTTACATTTATTGCGGTGTGACGTTTTTTAAAAGTACTTCAAACAAAAAAGCAGGCTTTTAAGCCTGCTTTTTTATTGTCCTTGTTTTGCTTGCTTTTGATTTTCGCTAGATTAACGATCAACCAAAAGAGCTTTGTTTATTCGGCACGCTCAACGTAATCGCCTGTTTCAGTATTGACCTTAATTTTTTCGCCAATATTGACAAAAGTTGGCACTGTCACTCGGATGCCAGTTTCCAAGGTAGCTGGCTTTCCACCACCTGCAGCAGTTTGTCCTTTAACAACGCCTTCAGTGTCAGTGACCTCAAGAACCACATTGGCAGGCAAATCCAACCCAATAGGTGTTTCATCGTAGAAGTTTATCTTTACTTCTGTGTTCGGTAACAAATAACCTACTTGTTCCTCAATGTCATCAGCACTTAATTGCATTTGTTCATAGTTTTCCAAATCCATGAAAATATGATTATCGCCTTCGGCATAAAGGTATTGCATTTTTCGTGGCTCAACATGCGGTTTTTCGAGTTTATCGGTTGAGCGGAAACGTTCATTCAATTTAGTGCCATTAACGATGTCTTTTAATTCAACTTGCACGAAAGCACCACCTTTGCCAGGTTTAACATGGCCTTTTTTCAGCACACGCCATAAGTTACTCTGATGTTCGATAAGTCCACCAAGGCGGATTTCGTTTGCTGAAATTTTAGACATGAAAGTTGATCCCGATTTAACTGATTTTTGTATGCTGAATGCTCTAAATAAATGCAGAGCGGCGTTTGAGTCATATTCAATATGTATTTTAGTACTTTAATTTTTAATTTATTAAAGAGCTAAAAATACGAATAACTAAATTAAGATGAGATTATATTGCACATTGAGGCTTAAATCATGGAAAATTGATCTATGAGCTTTGACTATCAAAATTTTCTCGACAATGTAGGCGAAAGTCCCGGTGTGTATCAAATGCATTCCGAAGCGGACGACATCATTTATGTTGGCAAAGCAAAGAATCTAAAAAAACGCCTAGCGAGTTATTTTCGTAAAACAGGCCTACCTGTAAAAACACAGGCACTAGTTGCGCAAATCAATAACATCAATGTCACGCTCACGCACACAGAAAATGAAGCGTTGATCTTGGAACACAACCTCATTAAGAAGCACAAGCCTCGCTATAACGTGTTGCTGAGAGACAGTAAGAGTTATCCCTATATTCGCATTGCTGATACTCATGAATATCCTAGCCTGACATTTTATCGAGGTGAACGTAAAGATCAGGAGCGCTATTTCGGTCCTTACCCTAGTGTGCATGCGATTCGTGAAACTTTGAAAATGCTACAAAAAGTGTTGCCAGTCCGACAATGCGATGACACCTATTTCTCCAATCGCACTAGACCTTGTCTGCAATATCAAATCAAACGCTGCACAGCGCCTTGTGTGGGATTGATTGATAAAGAACAATATGCCGCTGACATAGAACTGTCAGCACTCTTCTTGCAAGGAAAAGATAAGCGATTGAATAATATGCTGATTGAAAAAATGGAATCGGCCTCAAAATCGTTGGACTTTGAAACTGCTGCTGTATTTCGAGATCGTATCAATGCGCTCAAACGGGTGCAATCTCACCAATCAATCGATAGTGGCACCTCTGATATTGATGTGCTTAGTGTGGCTGAAATGCACGGCAAATTTTGCGTGGAAGTAACTTTTGTACGAGGCGGAAGACATTCAGGCAGCAGCGGTTTCTTTCCAAAGGTGGCATTGGAAATGAATGAAATGGAAGTATTGGCAGCATTCATCCCTCAGCATTATTTTAATCGCAGTGTGCCCAAAGAAATCATTTTGTCACACTCCATTCCCGATCAAGCCTTATTGGCAGAGTCACTCTCTGAGCAAGTGGGCCACAAAATCATTCTTAGTGAAAAAGTGCGTGGTGCAAAACGTGAATGGCTCAATATCGGCAATCTCAACGTCACAGAACGTTTGAAGCGCCATTTAGCGGAAACGGGCACAGTGATAAAACGCTTTGAACACCTTCAAGCCGATTTAAATTTGGATGAAGAACCCGAACGCATAGAATGTTTCGACATCAGCCACACTCAAGGCAGTCAAACGGTTGCTAGTTGTGTGGTGTTTTCCAGGGAAGGGGCAGTCAAGCGCGATTACCGGCGCTATAACATCAAAAATATAACACCAGGCGATGACTACGCCGCTATGCGTCAGGTGCTCACCAGGCGCTATGAAAAAATGGTCAAAGATGAAACCGCTAAAAGCAAATTGCCTAGCATGGTACTAATCGACGGTGGCAAAGGGCAGCTAGGTGTTGCTCGAGAAGTATTTGCAGAGCTGCAATTGACTGAAGTCTTGTTGGTCGGTGTCGCTAAAGGAGAAGGGCGCAAACCTGGACTGGAACGATTGTTTGTCGGTGATGATAAAAAGCCTGTATTTTTAGGTTCCCACTCACCAGCATTACATTTGGTCATGCAAATCAGGGACGAGGCTCATCGCTTTGCTATTGCTGGGCACCGATCTCAACGAGGTAAGGCTCAGACGCAGTCTGTTCTTCAACAAATACCAGGTGTTGGCAACAAGCGCAGGCAACAATTACTCAAACATTTTGGCGGTATTCAAGGCGTGCAGCAGGCCGGCGTGAAGGATTTAGCGCAAGTGCCGGGAATTAGTTCCGAAATAGCTGAAAAAATCTATTTTCACTTGCAAAAAATTTGATACATTCGCCTATGGGAATAGGAATAATAGTGTTCAGTGTTACAAGCTGATATGCAGTTCACATAAAGAATACCTTTTATATACAATACATTCTAAATATAAGAATAAGAGAGCTAATGATTATTCATCCAAATAAACTCACAGTCATGCGAATTGCCGCTGTGCCATTGATTGTGATCTGCTTTATGCTAGATTTTCCTTATGCAAACTGGGTTTGCTGGGCGGTTTTCACCTTGGCTGGCATCACTGATTTTCTTGATGGCTATTTGGCCAGAAAATATAATCTTGAATCCAAACTTGGTGCTTTCTTAGATCCGGTAGCAGACAAACTGATTGTTGTCTTGTCTTTGATCATCATTGTCAGTAGTCAGCGTCACTTAGATGAAATGCTATCGCCAATGCTTTTTATTCTGGCAGTACTTGTTATTGTTGGTCGTGAAGTGTTTGTCAGTGCACTCAGAGAATGGATGGCAGAGCAGGGTAAGCGCGATAATGTTGCCGTATCACAAATAGGTAAGTTCAAAACTATGGCACAAATGTTTTCTATTGGTGGCTTATTGTTACGTGATGATGTATTTGGTCTGCCAATTTTACAAATGTCTGAATTGTTATTTTACGTGGCTGCAATTCTCACACTCTGGTCAATGATGATCTACCTGCGTGCTGCATGGTCTGACTTGGTCGCCTAAAAGCAAGTTTTTAAAGAACAATCATGGCTTCTGAAAAGAACATCAAAATTTACGAATTTAGTGCTTGACTATCATCTCAGTGTGACTAGAATAGCGCCACCAACGCGGGAATAGCTCAGTGGTAGAGCACAACCTTGCCAAGGTTGGGGTCGCGAGTTCGAATCTCGTTTCCCGCTCCAAACAAAATAATTTAGGGGAAAGAATTGATCTTTTCCCTATTTTTTTGTCAATGATTTGGATACCATAAGCACCTCGCGGTGTTTACCATCTGGCTGGGTGGCAGAGTGGTTATGCAGCGGCCTGCAAAGCCGTTCACCCCGGTTCGATTCCGGGCCCAGCCTCCAATTTATTGGATGACAAGGACAGTTAATATTGAGGTCAAACTCAATAAGACAATTTGATTTGAGGTATACCAGCCTCAGCTTGCTTATTAAATTTAATATTTATTAAGTAACCCGATTGCCCGGGTGGCGAAATTGGTAGACGCAAGGGACTTAAAATCCCTCGTCCTAACGGACGTGCCGGTTCGAGTCCGGCCCCGGGCACCATTCTTTGTTTTTATTCATTCCTGTGAAATACAATTAACCCTTATAAATAA
>CALKZN010000103.1 GCA_938002995.1 uncultured Arenicellaceae bacterium
CCTAGTGGAATGCTGTGTTTTGGGAGCTCAATTAACGCAGCTTTGCCATGTTCGCACTAGGTTAAGGCTTCGCCCGAAATTAATTGGTCCACTGTCTCATGTGTCAAATGCACTTCAGAACCGATGTGTAAATTAATACCGATATCGCTTTCAGTAGCAACTTGCTTTAGCTCGTTAAAGCATTGTTTAACTTTGTCCGTATGGTTCTCAAATGCGCCATTCAAATGGTGAGGTGTTAGCACCACATCAGAAATCTTATTCTGCTCGGCCACGCGTAACATTTCTAAGGCCATTGGCATATCTTCGGCACCATCATCAATGCCAGGTAGGCTATGGTTATGACAATCAATGAAAGACATGTTTTTATTATCAGATCAAAAGGCTATTAACGTTAGAATAAACGATAACATATTACAGGTGGTTATTTGCTTTCTTGGCTAGACAAATTATTCTGTTTCAATCGTTGCTCGATAACGTGAAGGTCTGCTGGGAGTGAAAAACGCAGCCAAGCAGTATCATCGTTAGGATTAAATAAACGTGTCCATATGGCTTGTTGAGCAAGCTTGTGATGGAGCTCTATCAAGACGTCCGGCCCTAATGATTTATCGATAAGAACGGTATTAAATAGCCCGCAGCTTTTTACTTCATATTCTTTTTGATCTAAGTTACTTAACTCATTTGATATGAGCGCCGTTAAGATGGGTAGGAAAGCCTTAGTTTGATTTTTAATACGTAGATGCTGTTGTTGTTGCCAGACGTTGTCAGCTAGTGCTTGCGTGCCTATGATCATGCTTGCATGACTGATCGACCATGGTTGCAGCAATGTGTTCAGCTGTGCAACTTTTGGGTGATCACCAATCGCAAAGCCAAGGCGCAGACCGGCTAAGCCAAAGAATTTACCGATTGAACGTAAAACAATCATATTGTTAGTTAAGTTTTTAACCGCGCTTTGGATCATGGCTCCATCTTTTTCGGTAGGGGAAGAGTTTTCATAGAAATCGATAAAAGCTTCATCAATGATCATGGCGCCTGGAACTTGAGCGGCAATGTTATTTATTGTCTTCGGGTCTAATATTTCGCAGCTAGGATTGTTTGGATTGATAACAACAGCGTGCTCAGCTTGATGTGATTTCAATAAGTCGAATAATTCTGAAGTGCTTTGGTAACGCAATACAGTATGGTTGGCCAGTTGCCATGATGCCGCATGCTCTTGATAACCCAAAGCAGGTACTGCTACGGTAGAGGGTTTGAATAGTTGCGGTAGTAGGCGAATTGCCATTTGTGATCCAGGTGTTGCGATGACTTTATTGTGATCAATCCTGTAGTAACCAGCAGCAGCGATGATTAATTCTTCGTTCGAAGGGGGTAACTTACGCCACACATCTTCATCTGATACTTGTACAGGCCAACTCCATGGGCTGATGCCGGTAGATAAATCTATCCATTGATCTTTATCAAAGCCATATTTCTTTATGGCTGTTTCTAGGTTGCCACCATGTTGGATGGCGGTAGTATTTTTGTTGATGTTGATCAAAATAATCTTAGAAAATGAAGGGGTGTGATTCCGTGTAAAGGTGATAATGGTATATCGTTAATGTGTTTGAAATTACAGAAATAATGTGAGCAACAATGATATCAAGGCAATAAGACAACACCATAAATATAGTGTATTACGAACCAACTTCAATGATCTGTCTATATCACTTATTTTAGGAGTGACCTCTGAACCAAAATAAGGCTTTTCAGTATATATTCCATGATAATGCGCAGGGCCACCTAAGCGTACATTTAAACTGCCTGCACCAGCAGTCATCACTGGACCTGCATTAGGGCTTTTGAGTAACGGTGATTGTTCTTTCCAGCAACGAAAAGCAAGTTGAGTATTGCCTAAACAGGCATAACTAATAGCTACCAAGCGAGCAGGTATGTAATTCAAGAAATCATCTATACGTGCTGTAATTCGGCCAAAATGGAGGAAACGTTCGTTGCGATATCCCCACATGGCGTCGAGCGTATTGACTAGTCGATATAAAATCACTGCCGGTGCGCCAAGGTTGGCTGTAATTTCAAGCAAGCAAAACCAGAAAATAGGCGCAAAGATTGCATCACTTCCATTTTCTAAGACGGTTTCAATTGTCGCTTGAGTCACTTGTGTTTCATCAAGTTGATCGGTATTGCGACTAACGATCATTGCCAAAGATTGACGAAAACCCTGTATGTCATTGTCTCTTAATTTGTCGATGACGTTAAAAACATGTTCACGTAAACTTTGATGGCCAATTGCCCAATAAAGAATAATGATATCGATCACCCATATCAACCATGACCAAGGAATACTGTGTATTAGTAAATATGATGCGACAACAAAAGGCGACACGATCATGAAAACCACCAATCCACCTTTGAAAATTGATATTTTCCCTTGCTTATAGGGTGAAGAATTAAAACGCTTTTCTAACCATATTGCTAAATGGCCAAAACCAACTAATGGGTGATATTTACGAGGTTCTCCTAGAATTAAATCTAATAAAAGGGCAGTGCCAACGATGATGAGTAACATGGAAGCTTAGTGTTTATGTCTTAAAGAGGTGTATCGATGGATTGATAATTGACACCTTTACGCGCTTTGATACCCGATCGGAAAGCGTGTTTTTCTTGATGAATAGTCATGTTTTTTTAGTGCCTAAAAATAAGTTTTAGGTTTTTTCGTAAAGTTAAAGGTGCTTATATAAGCGTATAAGGATATCAAGATATGATATTCAATAGGCGCAAAACTATAAAAGAAAATGACATGAAAAACTGAATAAAAAAAAGGCCCTGTATCAAAATGATACAGGGCCTTTTTAAGCTTTTATACAACCTGAGGTTTTTAGAATCTCTTCGTCACACCAATTGATAGAATATGAACGGTTGGGTCAGATCTACCGGTGTAAGGCAAACCTGTGAATGATGCATGACCTGGGCCAATATTGATTTCTGCTTCTTCTTTAAGTCTGACGTAAGTATAACCAACATCAAGATCGAAAGATTTGAACTGTTTGGTTAAACCAAAAGACAACCAGTAACGATCATTGTCAGGCAATTGAGTCGTACGCGTTGTGTCTGAAACAGTTGTTTCGTCATAGCCTAAACCAGAACGTAGAGTCATTGAGCTTGAATATTTATATTCACCGCCAATACTATAGAAGTTAGTGTCAACATAGTTCAATGGAACAGCAACTGGGTTGCCGCCTAATGTCACAACTCCACCTGTTACACTGCTGCGAACTAATAATGTGCCAACTGTAGACCAATCAGCTCTTTCAAAGGTAAAACCAAGAGAGAGTTTGTCTGACAATTGTTGTTTAATGCCAAAAGTGATTAAAGAAGGTGTTTCTAGTTCAACATCAATGCTTGCATTAACGCCTAATGCAGGCGCTGAAATTCGGCCTTCAAGATCGTGATCAATGCTAGAGCGATAACCCAAACCTAGAGAAGTGCCACCAATTTTATATGTCGCACCTAAGGTGTAACCAATTGCTGTGTCATCACCTTCAATCGTTAATACAGGATCATTTGCAGAAAAACGTCCAAAGCGTGCTCCAACTGGAATCGCACGGCTGAGTTCCACATCAAATTTTTGAATTTGTAAGCCAGCAGCAAATGTCAAATTGTTAACAACTTCATAGCTGATAGTTGGGCTAATGTTAATAGCTGATACATCAGCTCCTAAACTAACATATTGGCTTCTATCTCCTCGATCCGCATCAGTTGAAGATCCGAATGGGACTGTTAATGATAGGCCCCAAGCAAGTTTGTCGTTGATTTCGCTTGCATAGTAAATGTTGGGTACTAATGTTGTACCACCGACATCACCTGTTTCATTCAGGTCTCTATAAATAACATTAGACGCACCTGTTGTTTCAATTTCAGATTCAGCGTTAATGATGTTAAGGATACCTTGGATTTCAGATCCTTCAACTTCACCGATAGTTGCGGGGTTCCAGAAAGAAGTGGAAATGTCGCCACCTGCAGCAACACCTGCAAATGAAGAACCTTGACCGTAAGCGCTTTGCTCACGTAAGGCAAAGCCAGCCGCATTTACGACAGTGCTTGTAAGTACAGTTGATGCGGTTAGCGCACTGTAGATTAGGAGTTTTTTTGGAGTATATTTCATGACTTTAGGCTCAATTAGTACGTTTAGTAGTAAGGGAAATTATATTTATTATTCTTGTTTTATCAGGATGCACTTTTGAAAAATAGATGTCAAACAGTTAATGTTTAAATTAAAAAGTACAATAATAATGGATGAAGAGTATAAATAAACTAAACTTTATTGATGAAAGTTAATCAATAAACCTCAAGGAATGACTGCCTTCACTAATAGTTAATTCAATGATTTGACCAAAATTAAGTCTCAAATTGAAAATGTCTATTAAAGGTATATTTAAATAATAAGATGCGATTAATCGCATTACGCCAGCGTGTGTAATGACAACGATGGGGGCGTTGTATGTTGATATGCTGTCAATAAAATTATTCACTCTTTGCTGCATTTGCAATAGGCTTTCACCATTGGGAGGAGAGACGTGAATGAAATCATCTGTCCAAGCTTGGCTTTCTTCTCGAGGGATATCCTTCCATGTTTTTAGCTCCCAATCACCAAAATGAATTTCTTGGAGCTTATTGTCTATAATGATGCTGTTTTGGCTTTGAGCCCGGTTTTGTTTAGACGTTTCTTGTAAGCGCTGAACCTCTTCAGCTAGCAAACAGCACCTTTTGGCAGGGCTGGAAAAAATATGCTTATACAGACCAAGGTTTTGTTGTTGTTTGAGTTTGTTTGTAACTAGTTCGGCTTCTTTGGGAAAGCTATCAGCTAAAGCTATATCTGACTGTCCATAACAAACGCCTGAGGCTATATTAGGTGTGGTATGACGGATAAAGTGAATAATCATGGACATGTGTCTTTCAATAATCAAACAGCCGAAAAACTTAATGCCAATACGCTGAGATAAAAAACCACTTCTAACACTTGTTGCATAGCGCCAAGACAGTCTCCAGTATAGCCATCAATACGTTTCTTGAAATAATAATTCCCTAATAAGAAAAGTAAAATTAATGGGATAAGCGTCAAAATGTAGGCGATATTCATTGCGATTAAAAATAAAAACACCGGTGTAATAAATAAAGCGCTATAAACCATGTTTGTTGTTGATAGACGTTGCGCTGTAATTGGTTTACTTTTGCTTGTATCGCTATCTTGTACATAATCTAAAGTTTGAATGCATAGAGATGCTCCGAGTCTGCTTAATGTGTGTCCATTGATATACGTGGCAAGTAATAAAGGTAGGGATATTAAGCCTAATTCAACTAGGGCAAAAAATTTCAAACCTAAAAGTAGGACTAAACTGACGACAGCATAAGTGCCTACTCGGCTGTCTTTCATGATGGTGAGTACTTGTTCTTTTTGCCACCCTCCACCAAAGCCATCACAGCAATCTGCAAAACCATCTTCGTGGAAAGAGCCGGTGGCTAAGACGGTTATTAATATGGAGAGTAATACAGCAATAGATAAAGGCAGTATTGAATGCAATAAAAGAACGGATACAGCGCCTAAGCAACCAATCAATAGGCCAATCAATGGAAAATATTTACGCGACTGGTTCAGTATTTCGTCAGAATGGTTAATATTCTTAGGAACGGGTAAGCGTGTAAAAAACATTACAGCAGCTAAAAAGTAATCCTTTTCTTGTGAGAGCTTCATATGGCTTTTAAGGTTTTAAATTATCTCTCGCTATATCAAATTTTTCGCAAACAGATTCAGCGCCTTGAATGATTCGAGCAGTATGACGGCTGACAATATCAGCGTTAACTACGAATAGATTATTGTGTTTCACAGCGCTCATACTAGACCATGTTTTCCAGCGACCTAGAGCCTCATCAGAAGATTTGTGTGTGCTGCCAGTCATGATCACATCAGGGTCACGCTCAATAAGTGATTCCAAACTGATGATTGGCGCTTTAATCGATTCACTAGCATAGATATTAATACCTCCACATAAACGCAGGACATCACTGATGATTTGCTTGCCATTGATGGTGTAGAGAGGATCATCCCATACTTGATAAAACACTTTGATAGGCTTTTTATTGGCTTGGGTCTTTTTGAGTTTGGCTAAGTCTTGTAAATGTACTTGAGCTGCCTTTTCTGCGACATCGTTTCTACCAGTCAGTATGCCAATATTACGAATAGAGTTGGCGACTTCTTTAATGGTGCTAGGTTCATCAAGGTATAGGGGAATGCCTAATTGTTTAAGTTTTTCAAAAAAATGGTCGGGAGTGCCTGATTGCCAAGCAAAAATAACATCGGGTTTGAGAGCTGCAATTGCTTCAATGTTAAATTTATTATATCCACCAACCTTGGGTAATTTTTCAGCCTCAGGAGGGTAGTTTGCATAATTCACACTTGCGACTAAAAGATCGCCCGCGCCGGCACTATAGACGTTTTCGACAATATGAGGGGCTAGCGCAATGATTCTTTTGGCTGGCTTTGTAAGGATGATAGTTGAACCACTATCATCTTCAACACTGATCGATGTAGTACTGGATGCAGTATTAATTGATGAGTTTGAATTAGATGAATATGCCTTAGAACTACAAAGACAGCTAGCTAACAACAAACAGACAAAGTATGAAGTCATGCTTAACATGGGTTTTGCCTTGTTCTTATTCTTGTCTGGTCTTGTATGTGAGTTTGTGTTCATAGTGATTGTCCCGCAACGGCGGCTTCTTCGAAGGTTGCCATATTGTTGTGTAGTGCGAGTGCAGATTTTAGCAGAGGTATGCAAACAGCTGCGCCGCTGCCTTCACCTAGGCGCATATCGAAATTGAGCAATGGCTTTGCCTGCATATGCTCTAAAGCAAGCACGTGAGCTGGCTCGGCAGATTGGTGTGAAAACATAAACCAATCTCGACAAGAAGGGTTGAGTTTGATGGCAACTAAAGCTGCAGCAGTGCTAATAAAGCCATCGATTAAGCTTGGAATTTGATGTTGTGCGGCGGCGATATAGGCGCCAATTAAGCCAGCAATTTCAAATCCACCAACTTTGCTCAGCACTTTATACGCATTTTGGTCTGCATTTGATTCTGCTGTGTTTAAGTCAGACCTGCTCAGCTTATGAAACTGCAATGCACCTTCAATCACCTCGGCTTTGTGTGAAATACCTTTTGCATCAAGTCCCGTTCCTGGGCCGCTTGCTTGGCTTGCAGAAATTCCTAATAGCGCGCAGTAAATTGCTGAGGCAGAACTTGTATTGCCAATACCCATCTCACCACCTATGAATAAATCAATATGACCTGACTCGGTCAAATAAGAGTTGATGATGCCTTGGCCTGCAGTGAGTGCTTGATCAGTATGTTCGTAGGACATGGCTTCTGAAATACTAAAATCAGAAGTCCCAGCAGCAATATCAATATTGATTAAATTAGAGTGTTCCAATACTGCGGTTGGCAATGGTGTGGCAATGCCCATGTTCACCACCGAGAAATTTGCATTTTCAAGATTACTCAATACGCTGATAGCCGCTCCACCATTGAGGAAGTTCAAAATCATTTGCATGGTGACTTCTTGTGGAAATGCAGAAATATTTTGTGCAAAAACACCATGGTCGGCAGCAAAAACTCGAACCATAATTTCATCAAGTTGAGCTTTTTCTGTTTTCTGCCAAGCGGCAAATTGAATTGCAATAGTTTCTAATGCGCCTAAAGATCCAGAAGGTTTAGTCAATACTGCTTGCCTTGCACGAGCTTTATCAGCTGATTGTTCACAAGGTTTTTCGCAAGGGGTTTGGTACCAATGATTCATTTTTTATAAGGAATGTTAATGATGATTAGGTTTAAGGGTTTATTTAAGCGTTTGCGCAAGCCCTGCGGTCACAAAACTGACATGATCACAAAGCTGAGCTAACTCTTGATGCAGCCAACCGGATTCATCGACAAATTGCCGACTGAGCTTGTCCATTGGCACAATGCCTTGGCCGACTTCATTGCTGACCATCACAATGGTGGCATTGGAGTTTTGCAATGCATCGATAAACGATTTTTTTTGTTGTGGCCAGTTCCCATGGTGCAAGCAATTGCTGATCCACAGGGTAAGGCATTCTATTAATACGCAATCGTTATCAGATAGTTTAGCCATAATATCTGCTAGGGCGATAGGTTCTTCAATTAACTGCCAAGTAAATGGTTTTGTATTGTTCTTATTGCTTATGTCTGAATCTTGAGCGTGCTTTTTTCTATCATCTTGATGACGTTGAATTCTATCGCTCATTTCATCGTCTAATGCTTCAGCAGTTGCTAAATAATAAGCAGTAGGGTGATTGCTGGACAGAATAAGAGATTCAGCAAAATGACTTTTCCCACTGCGTGCGCCACCTAGCACTAAGTGTTTTTTATGATTGATGTCGCCGTGAGTTGTCATAT
>CALKZN010000104.1 GCA_938002995.1 uncultured Arenicellaceae bacterium
GAAGGTGAGCATTTTTGCACTAGAAAAAATAATGCCAGCCTGCACAATCATTGTTACTTGAACTAGCAGGCATAGCGTACACCATTGCCGAAGAATATATTTTTGTACAAAAATGGAAAAAATACTGTAAATAAGTGCGGCTAAACCTAGCACAGGCACTAACCATGGAATATATTTTGAAGTGAGCATCAATAGTAATGCACCGCCAAAATAGATAACGCCAATATCTGCATGGGAAATGCCAAAGGTTTTCGCAAATTGGCTATCTAAAATTGATGTGCAACCACCAGAGCTGTCTTTTTGACCACCCATTCGTGAGCACCACTTTTGGGCAAATCCGCCAGCTTCATTGATGTAGTGCTGTACCAAAATCAGTGACAATACCAAGCCAATAAATAAGCATACTGAGATAATAATATTTAAGGTCATAAGAATTATTGTAAGTTGATCTTGTTTTTTTCGCTATCTTTTCGTGTGCTTCAGCGTTGATTTATACGTCTTAATAAAGAAGTGAAAATAAAAAAACCCGCGCTATAGGAGCTATAGGCGGGTTTTTTATTTTTCTATGAGTGGGGTAAGAACTACATACCCATGCCACCCAGTCCCATGTCAGGCATTGATGGCATTCCGCCGCCTTCTTGTGGAAGATCTGTAACCATTGCTTCGGTAGTAATGATCATGCTCGCAATTGATGCAGCATTTTGCAATGCAGTACGAGTCACTTTTGTTGGGTCAAGAATACCCATTTCAATCATGTCACCGTATTCACCAGTTCCAGCGTTGTAACCATAGTTGCCTTTGTTGTTGCGAACTTCATTCAATACAACAGAAGCATCGTCACCACCGTTATCAACGATTTGACGAAGTGGAGACTGAACAGCAGCGATAACAATGTTGACGCCAGCTTGTTGATCAGCATTTTCACCTTTGACTTTTTCAATCGCAGATAAAGTACGAACCAAGGCAGTACCACCACCAGGCACTACGCCTTCTTCAACCGCAGCGCGAGTTGCATGCAATGCATCATCAACACGGTCTTTTTTCTCTTTCATTTCAACTTCAGTCGCAGCGCCAACTTTGATCACTGCAACGCCGCCCGCTAGCTTAGCGATGCGTTCTTGCATTTTTTCACGATCATAGTCAGAAGCAGCCGCTTCTAGTTGTGCACGAATCATATTTACACGAGTTGAAATTTCATCAGCTGTGCCCGCGCCATTAATCACTGTCGTCGCTTCTTTAGTGATAACAATACGCTTTGCTGAACCAAGATCTTCAGGAGTAGCGTCTTCAAGAGACATGCCAACTTCTTCAGAAATCACTTTACCGCCTGTTAATACAGCGATGTCATCAAGCATTGCTTTACGACGATCACCAAAACCAGGTGCTTTAACCGCACAGACTTTAACGATGCCGCGCATGCTGTTAACAACCAATGTTGCTAATGCTTCGCCTTCAACGTCTTCAGCAATGATCAATAGTGGACGGGATGTTTTTGCAACCGCTTCAAGTGTTGGCAATAACTCACGAATACTTGAGATTTTTTTGTCGTGAATAAGAATGAAAGGATCATCCAATTCTGCAGTCATCGTATCTTGCTTGTTTGCAAAATATGGAGACAAGTAGCCACGGTCAAATTCCATGCCTTCAACGATTTCTAATTCGTTTTCGAAAGATTGGCCTTCTTCAACAGTGATGACGCCTTCTTTGCCGACTTTGTCCATTGCTTCAGCAATGATGTTACCAACAGATGAATCAGCATTTGCAGAAACAGTACCTACTTGGGCAATTTCTTTTTGATCTGAACAATCTTTTGAACTTTTTTGTAGTTCGGCAACCGCAGCAGAAACCGCTTTGTCGATACCACGTTTTAGGTCCATTGGGTTCATACCAGCAGCAACTGATTTCAAGCCTTCTTTGACCAATGATTGTGCAATCACAGTTGCAGTTGTTGTGCCGTCACCAGCAACATCATTTGTTTTCGAAGCAACTTCTTTCACGAGCTGTGCACCCATGTTTTCGAATTTGTCTTCAAGTTCGATTTCCTTTGCAACAGATACACCGTCTTTTGTGACTGTTGGTGCACCAAACGCTTTATCTAATACTACGTTACGACCTTTTGGTCCTAAAGTAACTTTTACTGCGTCGGCAAGAATGTTGACACCAGCAAGCATTTTCACACGTGCGTCATCACCAAATTTTACGTCTTTAGCCATTGTTATTCTCCAGTTATATGTTCTTTATTAGTTTATTAAGCGATGACGCCGACGATTTCTTCTTCGCGCATCACAATTAATGTTTCATCGTCATAAGTGACTTCAGTGCCGGCATATTTGCCAAACATGACTGAATCGCCAACTTTGACGTCCATCGGTTGAACTGTACCGTTATCTAACTTTTTACCATTACCAACAGCAACTACAACGCCTTGACTTGGTTTTTCTTTAGCTGAATCAGCTAGGATAATGCCGCCTGCAGATGTCGCTTCTTCTTCATTGCGACGAATTAAAACGCGGTCTTGTAATGGACGAATAGACATTCGTAACCTCCAACAAATTTAATATTAATAAATGTTTCTTTTTTACCTGGAGTTAGCACTCCATGGGCGAGAGTGCTAATAATAGGGTCGAACTTTTTAAAGTCAAGTAAATAGCCATTTTTTTAAACCTAATTCAGGCAAAGCTGACTTTAAATATATGCTAAATTTAATCTGTTACAGATAAATTAATACTCTTATATAAAACAGAAAAGCAAAAAAAAGAATAAATATAGAGGAGATCATAAGGAGATTTATGGAAAGTTTGCATGATTTAGAAGTCTTGGTTGAGTCACAAAAAACGGGCTTAGTCGTCATAGAGACTGAACGCGAAGGATGCTTTATCGAAGGTTTTAGGCGTATTTCTGCTCGCTCAACTGTGGCTTATTTTCACTGGACTGTGACTAAAGGTTTACTTCGTTTGGGCAATGACTATAAGCATCAAAGCCACAATCGTGATATCAATCAATTGTTTGCGCAGATTCAATCAACCGACTTTCCAAGCGTTTATGTCTTGGTAGATTTCCATCATTTTTTACAAGACCCAGTAGCCATTCGGCATGTCAAAGATGCATTGGTGAATAGTCCTCAACATACGGTGGTAATGTTGTCTTCAGAGGTCAAATTGCCTGATGAGTTGGATCGAATGGCAATAAGGTATGAATTACCTTTGCCCACCCGTGAACAGTTAAAGGCTATCGTCAATGACTTAGCTGAACGTTGGTACCAAGAGAATAATGTCAAAGTAAAATCATCTAATAAGCGCATTGCAAAGCTACTGATAGAAAACTTATGTGGTTTGTCAGTCTCCGATGCGAAGCGTTTGGCTGAACATGCTATTTTCAATGATGGTGTTATTGATCAAATAGATATAGCCAAAATAAACCAAGAAAAATTTGATTTACTCAATAAAGATAGCGTTCTGAGCTATGAACTGGACTATGAAGAGCTTGATAATATTGCAGGCTTTAATAATTTAAAAGAGTGGCTAGAGATTCGCCGAAAAGTATTCAGTGGTGAATTGTCTCTGCCTGGAAACGATATTCCCAAAGGCATGTTGCTATTAGGTGTTCAAGGCTGTGGTAAAAGTTTAGCAGCCAAAGCGGTTGCTGGTTCTTGGCATTTACCTTTGTTATATATGGACTTTGGTATTTTGTATAACCGCTATATCGGTCAAACAGAAGAAAACATGAGATCTGCATTGCAAGTTGCTGAACACATGGCTCCTTGTGTCTTATGGATGGATGAAATTGAAAAAGGCTTATCTGCAGTATCCAATTCCGATGATGTTTCTAAGCGTTTGTTGGGTACATTTTTAACATGGCTTGCTGAGAATAAGTCCAAAGTTTTTGTAGTTGCAACGGCGAATGATGTGACAGCATTGCCTCCTGAGCTGATGCGTAAAGGTCGTTTTGACGAAGTATTTTTTGTGGATTTGCCAACTGAGTCTGAACGTGAAGCCATTTTAAATGTACATTTAAAGCGTCGTGATTTGTCGATCGAAGGTATTGATATCGCCCAAGTAGCTCATGCCTGTGATGGATTTTCAGGAGCTGAAGTTGAGCAAATTGTAGTATCTGCAATTTACGCGACCTACGCGAAAGAGGAAAAGATTACTACTGAAGCTTTATTGAAGGAAGCGCAATCAACAAGACCATTGTCGATATTGATGGCAGAGAAAATTCACGGATTAAGAGACTGGGCTGAGCACCGTGCAGTAAAGGTTTAGTTTTTAGGTGGATGTTATTTAAATCTAATTAAGCGTTTATTTTTCTCGATACTCACCTTCAATGACGTTTATATTTTGATCATTAGGAGATGGTTGCTGGTTGTTTGGATTGTTGTGAGTTTGATATTGAAAAGACTCTCCCATTTTTATCACTGAACGTGCCATTACCTTTTTGATCATCAGTTTACGGATGGGTGGAATTAGGCAAGCAAAGCCAAATGCATCAGTGACAAATCCTGGAGTGAGTAATAGCACTCCTGCTAATAAGATTGCAACGCCTTCAACCATGTCCATTGCTAAGGTTTGATTTTTGACAGAACCGTCCATTGTCGAACGCATTTTCTGTAATTTTTCTATACCTTGTGCACGGAATAATCGATAACCGACCACGGCTGTGAATAGGATCACGCCGATTGTTGGTAGAGGCCCAATGAGACCGCCGACTTCTAATAATACGTAAATTTCGAGAATTGGCAGCAGAACAAATAAAGGAAACAAGATTTTCATGCGTTCAATATAAGGCTTTTTTAGCAGCGTTCAACTTAATTAATGGATAAAAAGAAAAGCCGCCACTTTAATTGCTTAAAGTGACGGCCCTTTAGGGAATGGCATTGACAACAATCCTAGTTGTCAATGCCAAAAACGCCTGATCATCGGATGGGAGTTGGGGAGAATCTCAGGCGTTGAGTCAGAGCGTCGCTAAAAGCAACGCTCTAATTCTTGATATTTGTTAGGCTGTTTCTGTCGCAGGTTCTCCATAATGTTGAAAAATAAACTCTTCAATTTGATGTGTTGCTGCGGCAATTCGTTTGCCAATATTTTTTGATTGTAACTGAGTGGCATCAATTAAATGTATATCATAAATACCAATAAGGTTTAAAATTTTGACCAAATGTGGTGTTGCATTATCATCTTCGCTATTTATGGCGATCTTGCTAGATGCTACCACGATATAGGTAGGTCGATCTTCGAGTAAGCCAATATGATCATTTTCAGTGATTTTATAAGTAGACCCTGCGCGACAAATTAAATCGAAATAAGCTTTCAATACAGCAGGCATACCGAAATTATATATAGGCATGCCAATGATTAATGTGCTACTGCTTTTCAGTTCATTTATAAGGAAATCAGACCTTTTTAATGAAGCGATGTGACCAGAGTTTCTTTGTGATTTGTCAGTATAGTAAGCATCAACCCATTGATTCGTCATCAATGGCAGTTCACTATTACTTAAATCACGTTGTATAATTTGAGAGTCATAAAAATAGGGTTCAATCTCTTGAGCAGTCATCATGCTAAGCTGGCTGCTTATAGATTCTTGCTCCCTCGCACTTGAGGTGATTGTTAGTATTTGTTGCATCTCCCAATTTCCTTATTCTCAATTTATGTATACATTATCCATAAATTCCACAAAAAATAAACATACATTGCGCGAAATGACAGTTCTTTTTTTGGAAACAATGGTTAGCTAAATAAAATGAATAGATATTCTGAATTAAAAGCATTTGTCACCGTAGTTGATCTGGGTAGTTTTAGTGCTGCTTCAAAGCAGTTGGGTACGACCAAGTCATCGGTGAGCAAGGGGGTTTCTGATTTAGAGTCTCGCTTATCAACAAAGCTATTAAATAGAACAACTCGTAAATTGAGCGTAACAGAGCTAGGTAAGTTATATTACGAAAAGACGAAAAAAATTATTTCTGATTTAGACGACGCTGACTCTGCCATTTTACAAGGAAACGTTACTCTAAAAGGGACACTAAATATAACTGCTTCAATAACATTTGGCCTTCATCATTTAAAACCTGTACTCACTAAGTATATGCAAGAAAATGAGGGTATTTCTCTTAATGTTGATTTAACAGAAAGGAGAGTTAATATCGTTGAAGAAGGCATTGATCTGGCTATTCGCGTAGGTGTTTTATCTGATTCAAATTTAATGGCTAGAAGATTGACTCCAATCAAGCGACAACTTTATGCAAGTAAAGATTATTTGGAAAAGTACGGCTACCCACAAAAACCAGAAGATTTGCTCAATCATCAAATGTTAAATCATGTTTCTGTCGGTAAGCATTTAAATTTTTTAGATAACGATGGAAATGCTCATACTGTACAAGCACCAGTCAAACTTTCGATTAATAATGCTGACTTCATTTTAGAAGCTGTCATAGCGGGTATGGGTTTAGCAATATTGCCAACTTACCTGACGTATAAAACTCCCCCAGAAATGAAAGTTGTGCCTGTCATGCAGGACTACCATCTCTTGGATTATAGTTTGTATGCGATATACCCTCAGACCAAGTATTTGCCTTCGAAAGTTAGAAAACTCATCGATTTATTAAGTGAGGAGTTTGGTGATAAACCTTATTGGGACGAGTAGAGGCTTGATTATAGAAATTGTACTTTGAAATCTCATCACTAATTGTGTCCGAGTTTGCGTATAATTCATGAATTACTAGTACCTAGCACTTGCTAAAACTTAACAATAGCTGAACTTAAATCAACTACAACCCTTCATAAATTTAAAAACAGATGAAAGCCTTAGTTATCGGCGGCGGCGGTCGCGAACATGCTCTAGCATGGAAATTAGCTCAATCAGAAAATATCGACGAAGTTATTGTTGCTCCGGGCAATGCCGGAACTGCTATAGAACCTAAATTGCGGAATGTTGATATTGAAGTAGAAGATATCGATGCATTATTGGGCTTAGCTAAAAGAGAAGGTGTGAAACTCACCGTCGTTGGCCCAGAAGCGCCATTGGTGTTAGGTGTTGTTGATACGTTTTTAGCTGCAGGTATGCCTTGTTTTGGGCCTTCTGCTAAAGCAGCGCAATTGGAAGGTTCGAAAGCTTTTTGTAAGGATTTTTTAGCGAAACATAAAATTCCTACTGGTGCTTATAATGTATTTTCTGAAGTGGCTCCAGCAGAAGCTTTTATTGACCAAATGGGTGCGCCTATTGTTGTTAAAGCGGATGGCTTAGCGGCAGGTAAAGGCGTGATTGTTGCGCAAACCATCGATGAAGCTAAAGCAGCAGTCAATGACATGCTTATTGATAATAAGTTTGGCGATGCAGGCGCACGCGTAGTTGTTGAAGAATTCTTAGCAGGAGAAGAAGCGAGTTTTATCTGTATGGTTGATGGAGATAATATTCTCGCCTTAGCCTCTTCCCAGGATCACAAAGCAAGAGATAATGGAGATAAAGGCCCAAATACGGGCGGTATGGGAGCTTACTCTCCAGCGCCTGTGGTCACCCAAGAGAGGCATTATCGAATCATGCGTGAAGTCATTGAACCAACGGTTGCAGGTATGGCTAAAGACGGCATTCCATATACTGGCTTTTTATATGCGGGTGTGATGATTGATGATCAAGGTACGCCAAAAGTATTGGAATATAATTGCCGTTTTGGTGACCCTGAAACACAACCTATCATGATGCGTTTGGAAAGTGATTTTGCTGAGCTTTGTATCGCCGGCATTATGGGCAATTTAGACCAAGTAGAAGCGCAGTGGAATGCTCAACCTACTGTAGGCGTTGTACTTGCTGCAGGCGGCTATCCAGAGTCTTATGCTAAAGGTGCTGTTATTTCAGGCATTGATGATGCTAACAGTGATTCTGTAAAAGTGTTTCATGCCGGCACGGCAGAGCAAGATGGAAAGGTTGTCACTAGCGGTGGACGCGTGTTGTGTGTCACTGCCTTGGGAGATACCGTTACAGCTGCACAACAAAATGCCTATGCTGCGGTGGAAAAAATTTCATGGGATAAGATGTATTGTCGAACGGATATTGCTTATAGAGCAATTGCGCGTGAAAAATAATTTTTACCTTATTTAAATTTAGCACCTTGTTGGTAGAGCGAAAACTATTATGAAAGCGTATCTCGATTTACTCAAAGATGTTCGTGACAATGGCACGGGCAAGGATGATAGGACTGGCACAGGTACAAGAAGTGTCTTTGGTCGTCAATTGCGTTGTGACTTGAGTGAAGGCTTTCCATTATTAACGACTAAAAAAGTCTTCTTAAAAGGCATTATTCACGAGCTTTTATGGTTCATTCGAGGCGATACAAATATTCGTTATTTAGTGCAAAATGGTGTTGGCATCTGGAATGAGTGGCCGTTCCAAAGCTACCTCAATAAACAAGGAATCGCAGATGATTTTGTCAAACATTCGCGAGAATGGCATATCAAACTTGCGGAATTCGTCACTCAGGTTCGTGACGATGCAGACTTTGCGAAACAATGGGGGGAGCTAGGTCCTGTCTATGGTAAGCAATGGCGAAATTTTTCAGGTATTGATCAATTGGAATGGGTTTTAAATGAAATAAAAACCAATCCAACTTCAAGACGTTTAATTGTTTCTGCTTGGAATCCTGCAGAAATTGAAGAAATGGCGAAAGCAGGTTTACCGCCATGTCATACCTTATTTCAGTTTTATGTATCAAGTGACAGAAAATTGAGTTGTCAGCTTTACCAGCGCAGTGCAGATTTATTTTTAGGTGTGCCGTTCAACATTGCCAGCTATGCATTATTGACAATGATGGTGGCGCAAGCCTGCGATTTAGAGCTCGGAGATTTTGTCCATACCTTTGGCGATTGCCATATTTACAATAATCATGTTGAACAAATGGACGAACAATTGGCAAGAGAACCAAAAGCCTTACCAACAATGAATCTAAACCCTAAAGTTAAGAGTTTATTTGATTTTACTTTTGAAGATTTTGATCTGGAAAATTACGACCCTTTTCCACCGATTAAAGCTCCGGTGGCAGTATAAAAGAGCATTGTATAAAATAAGCCCATCCATCTAAGCAATAAAAATCAAAAAGAAAGCGAATAAAGAGAATCTTATGGCAAAGGAAAATTTAGAAAATTATTACCTTAATTGTAATAAGCATTTACTTAAAAATGTGCCCGCAGGATTAGATAGAGTCTTGGAGTTTGGCTGTTCTGGAGGAATGCTAGGTAAGACTTATAAGCATGATAATCCAGATGTTGTATGGCATGGGATTGATATTCATAAGCCAGCTGTTCAACACGCTAAGGGATTGATTGATGAAGCATGGTGTATGAATGCTAATCAATTGAAAGCCAATAAAATGATGCAGAAAAATAAGTATGACGCCTTAGTATATGGTGATGTCATTGAGCACCTTATTGCGCCTGAAGAGTCTTTGCCTGCACATTTGAAATTACTCAAAAAAGGCGGAAAGGTGATAATTTGTATTCCAAATGTACAACACTGGTCAGTCATGAAACATGTGCTAGGTGGTAATTGGACCTATTCTGACCAAGGTATTTTGGATCGTACTCATTTACGTTTCTTTACTCGTAAGTCGTTTCTCAACTTCTTAGAAGGTTTGAATCTAAAAGTGCTAGGAATGGAAAGAATCAGCTATGAAAATACTGCGGGATTTATCAAGCAAGCTGATAAAAGAATGAGGATGCTCAAATCACTTGAGGCCTTATGTCGAGAAAATAATATTGCTTACAGTGATTATGATTTCCGT
>CALKZN010000105.1 GCA_938002995.1 uncultured Arenicellaceae bacterium
GATATTATTTTTTGTCATTTTCATTATTCCCAAATTACTTGCAGAACCTTCCTATACCTCGCAGAAACACCCTCTGTTAACAACTAAACGATAACAACAGATAACTAAAGCAATGGTTATGGTCCGCTCATCTTCAATTTAATGACTAATTATAGCCTCCAACCTTCATTAGCATTTCCATAAGCTTGCTTATTTGAAATACTACATTGAAAAGATATATGTATACTATAGATATCTTCGAATGAATTTAGGCGTCTAACAATAATAAAAACAGGTTATATATGAATAAATATCCCACGCTATCCGACATGGACATTTCTCGTCCCGAAGAAATTCGTGACTATTCACTTTTTTCCGAAAAAGACATGGACGTACTTAAGGTCTATTACAAACGTAAAGAAGGCTCACTTCTGCCACGCAGAAAAGTATTCAAATTCCCAAAACGATCTAGACCTTTTGCAGACACTGTTGACAACCAAAGCTCGCCACAACTTCGAGAACCTTCTCCGACGCTTTTAAAAGCCGTTTCAGAGTTACATGAATTATTGAAAGGCAAAAAAGAAGCGGTAGATCACAAAGAGCAAATCGTCAGACGTCTGGAGCAATTAGAAGCAGAAGTGAAAACGAATGTTGCCGAGATCAAATCGCTTTTAGATAGATTATAAAAGCCACATCATTAACGCTTTCAAATCCTTTCAATATATTTTTAGATCAATTTTACGATTCAAATGACGTTCAATAAATTTTTAGCAGCACTCACAGTTTTTACCGGCATTGCTATCAGCTCACTCTCATTTGCATTAGAAGATATGCCTGGCAGTGCGGATCACCCAAAGCTTAATCGTGTGGCGGGAACAACTATTGTCGCTTACTTTAAGTCTGATTATGCTGAGCATGAATTTATTACTGAAAGAGATGAGAAGAATAGAAGTATAAAAAGTATTAAAACTGTCGATAAAGAAGGCAAACTGACGCGTTTGGTTTATTCGCTACCTGCTGAGCAAACTGCATTATTTACACTGCGAAATTTCCAGGAAGTATTCAACAAACTTGGGGAAGTAAAGGAAATTTATTCCTGCAAAAAAAAGACATGCGCAAAAGATTTGGGCAATGCCTTTATATGGAGCAAAGACAAACGGATCCCTTCAAATGTCAAAACAGTAGACAAAATGTATCAAATTTCTGTTTATCATCGTGACCCACTTTATTGGTATGGGGAAATACAGTCAGATACAGCTAGTTATAATATTTCATTTTTTTCTGCTAACCTCAACACTGAAAGTGGCAATATAAAAAAAGAAGGATTTAGCAAAGGCCGTACATTTGTACATCTCAGCATTATTGAAAATACTGACTTCAAATCTGATATTGCGGTGGTTGAAGCCAGTGAGATTCAGCAATCAATTGCTGAAAAAGGTCATATCGCACTCTATGGTTTATTTTTCGATACTGGCAAAGACCAGCTCACTACAGAATCCAAACCTGCGCTGACCGAAATTGCCAAAGCCCTAAAAGCAGACAATGCATTGAAAGTCTATGTAGTTGGCCACACTGATAGTGTCGGCTCTTTAGCAAGCAATCAACAACTTTCCGAGCGCCGTGCCAAATCGATTATCAATAGCCTGTCTAATAATTTTGGCATTGATCAATCTCGAATGACTCCGATTGGTGTTGGCCTTGCAGCACCTGTGTCTACCAATGATACCGAAGAAGGCCGTGCCTTGAACCGTCGAGTTGAATTGGTCAAACGCTAACGTTAGTTCTAATTTCAAGGTCTACACTTTGGAAGAATACTGCTTAATTGCTTATTCCAAAAAATTTTTAGCATCAGATAAAGACATACCTTTATTTTGACGAATATGTTTGACAGTTGACATTCAACTACCAGTCTCTTAGTTGTTGATCTTTCCAATCGTACTTACCATCTTTGTTCACATCACCATGCGTGCCATCTTGTTTCTTCATATGATCAATTTCTCTTTTAGGTGCACCGATTCTTTCCATCGCAGTAATTTGACGCGCATTGGCTTCTTGCTCTTCTGAAAAAATTTGCTCAGACGTCCTGACATTATTTTGATTATTCTTGACTCTCTGTTGATAGCTATAGGAATGATGAGCATCATGAACAAAAATTGCTGCACACCATGTCAACGAATAATACGCTGACCTATTACTGAGCATAAAGCTTGGTGGAATGCTGCGTACATTCATACCTGACGTTGGAGATTGGACTACCTCACCAATATACTTGGTCACAAATGCATAATCATCGGCGGATTTTGACGCTAATAAATCCAAGCACTTGTTCACATAAGGCACAAATTTAGTATCACCGTTTATATAAATTGGATGATCATATGTTCGCTTCGTTTCTACAGGCTTTGGGACATTAATTTCAGCTTGCGGTTTAACTTGGGGTTTTTTCTCTGCTTTTGATGGCTTAGTTGAGTATTGAATAGCCTTTTCTTCAATAGGAGCAACTCCATTCTCAACAAATGACGTTTCCAATGACTCTTCACCCTGATCAAACACCAACCAAGAAATAGCAAGAATACCGATTGTGATGACTAGCCATTTATTTCTACTTCGCATTACTATAAAAATTATTCTTAATTTAAAAATATATCTTAACTGACGGCGCCCTATCAAGGCGAAAAAACAATATGTTTTTTATTCAATTAATTATCAAATTTCTATACAACATTCAAAACAGCACATGATCTATTTGCTAGTATTATTCGTTGACATCAAACTTAATCTTTTAACTATTTAAAATAGGCATTCTTCTAATGAAAATGTTACAAACGCTGACACTTATCTTTTTGGTTTCATTATTTAATATTAGCCAAACTTTTGCGGCTGAAGAAACACCAACCGAGGTTTATGCGCAGTATATAAGCACAGTCCAAATCATGGACTCGATGGAAACTAGACCCTTTGAAAAGTTCATCAGCACCCGCGCTAAAGAGGTTGTTGCGAAAAAAATGAACAAAATCAAAACGTCGCAATACAATGCTTTTTTAGATTTTTGGAAAAAAGAAGCAATAGCTCTGCCAAAAGAAGGAGTAAATACACAAACCGACAAGAACAGTGCTGAAATTAGTTACACTTTAAGTGATACCCCTCAAGCAGGATCAACACAAAAGACTCAAATAGTATTTATCAAAGAAGATGGTTGGAAAATCGACAAAATAGTCAGGGGAACCAGCGGTGCAGATTTTAATTTCAAATCAACTACTTTCTAATAATTACATTCTAGAAGATATAACTCTTTATCAGTATGGATTAATTTAGCACTAGCTTAATTATCTCAAAGTATGACAAGCATACTGCCTTTAACTTCAATCAAAATACTCTTCAAT
Organism: uncultured Arenicellaceae bacterium; assembly: GCA_938002995.1. Taxonomy (GTDB): domain Bacteria; phylum Pseudomonadota; class Gammaproteobacteria; order Arenicellales; family Arenicellaceae; genus CALKZN01. The sequence continues at coordinate 3,363 of CALKZN010000105.1, forward strand.
TGCCTTGCCATCGATGTAGAGTTGCTCAATAACGCCAAGGCCATTTAAAACCCGAACGTCAACAGTTGCAGTGCTAGATTCACCATCAATCCCATTTAGCCGTCGTACTTTACGTTCTATTTCAGGGGCTTTGTTTTCTTGCGCATAATAGCGATTAAACGGTAAGGCTATTGAATAGTTAATTGGCGTATTTTCTTCATTGTAACCATAAACATATTGCACCCGAACCTTGAGGTATTCACGATCTTTTGGCGCTGATTTATGCAGTTTATCAATTCTTGCAAATCCATCATCACCAATGTTGAGTGTTGCATAAACCTTATCCTTCCTTTTCAAAGTATCATCACTTTGATACTTCATCTCCCAATTTGAAATCTCAAAATTCAAACGTACATAACGACCTTTGAATGGATCAGCAGGGTCAATAGGAACAACCTTGAATTTATACAAAGAACCGTCTTGTAGGGTTGCTTCATAACGTTGCATCATCGCGCCTGGAATAGCAATCTGTGCAGCAATCACTGCGGCAAGAATATATTTAATCATACTAATCTCCTGCGGCCATGCCATATATTGATGCCAATAAAAATACTGCCCATCACAATGAACACGATACCTCGTCCAATAAAGGATAAGTCCTGATCAAAAAAGCGCATTATCAAAATTGCCATCACTAACAACAAACCAAAGTTGAGTAAACTGGTGCTGTGTTGTTTCAGCCCAAGCATCGCATACCAAATACCTACCCCAACCATCAATAAGTTCACAGCTATCGCAAATGCCAACGCTGACTCAGAGCTATAAGGCAATACAAAGGCAATAGCAATAAGACCTACAAGGCTTGAAAGAGGCAGCAATCGATAATTCGATCTCTTAATAGTAATGAACACCAATATCAAAAACGCTGCAAATAAAATCCAAGCTAGCGCCGCTGAATGCCAGTTCACACCAAAGTAAGGGAAATCTGAATATTCAGTTCGAAGTAATTCGCTCCACGCATCTTTAAAAGACAATATCAAGCCACAAACCGCAGCGGTGATCGCGCCAATATTTGTAAAGGGCCGTTTTCCAAACCCTTGTTTCGGCTCGAAGTTCCCGCCATAAAGATACAAGGCTAAGGCACCTGATATAAGCATCAAAATTATCGGAGGCTCAGACCCTTGATACAGCAAGCTCACAGGCAAAATAATTGCCAATGATAAGCATAAAGCCCAAGAAAATTGACTATGACGCATAGACTCGCCCTGCTGACGCCCCAATAAATAATAAGGAATCAACGCAACCAAACACAACCAATATGGAGACTGATAAAAACACCCTAATACCGTGGCCAACACAACCATCAACACCGCCGTGAGATGAGGTCTTAGCAAATAAACAATAGGCAGCAGCAAAACAAACCACCACATCAGAAACGCTTCAGTATCATCGCTGACGTGATACGTCTGACCGATCAAAGCAATACAGGCTGGAACAGTACAAAACATCAAAACTGCTGCCGTTTCTTTCCAAGCTTGGCTACGGGGCTTTGGAAGCAAGGCCATTGAACACAAAATTTGTGACAGCAGCAAAGGCAGAAAAGCTAGCACCGCTCGCATTGGTCGACCAATATTTTCCCAGTTATGCGCGAATATCAAAATAACCCCACCACCGACTAACAAGCCGCCAATAGCAGATAAGATAACCGTCATAATCGAGATTGATTTATCAGCAACCACACTATCCATGTCGTAATGTTCACTCAGTTGCTTGCTCGTCGCATCATCAATAACGCCCTTCTCAACTAACTCATTCAACTGAACGTATAACCAACGAATATTCTTACTACTCATATTTACCTAAATCCTTTATTAATAGATCGAGTTTTTAAAACCATTATTAATTATATAATCATCAATGACGGTAAACCCTTCATTAGCAGCATAAAAATTATTTCTGCAAAAGTATTTTTATTTTACACAATTACTTGCTTAGAGTATTTCAATCGAGTCTGAGCCAATTAACGTATATATATAAAAATATACAACGTCTAGCATACGCCAAAATCTGAGACTGAAAGTCCAAAAATAGATTGATTTAGTTGATGAATTCACTTTTCGTTATTGACTTTCTACGTTAATATATAATGAACAATTTGTTATAATATTTTACTCAAACAACAAGGAATGAAAGAGCCTGATTTGATTATTCAGTTCAGAGAGCTCATTTCAAAATGCTATCCATGAATAAATTAAAGATTTTTTTATTAATTGCAATATTCGCCACTTTTGCTGCTTGCGGTGGCGGTGGAACTGAGTCTTCTAACTCTGAGAATGTGAGAAAAGTTTTAGCAGTTGGAGATAGTATTGGAATTGGATTCGGTGGTGTGAGCGCTTGGCCAGATTTAGTAAGAGCCAAAACAGGCTTTGAAGTCGTCAATTATAGTCGTGGAGGCAGACATGCTGCTTTTTCAACTAGCACAGTTAGATTTGCAATAGACCGTGAACAACCTTCTCATTTAATCATCTTGTTAGGAACTAATGATTCAAATCGAGGCAGTGTTTCTGGGGCAACTAATGCAATGAGACAAATTGTAGAATACGCAAGAGCTAACAATGTCGTTCCTATTGTTGGCACTGTTCCACCAAGAAATTCAAAATCACGTCGAATTTCTGCAAATTACAGAGCCTTAGGCGCACCAATAGCAGATATTGAAGCTGCTTTTGGAAGTGGTTCCGGACTATTCCAGTCTGATGGAATTCATCCAAATAATGCTGGAGAAGATGTCATCGCGAATACTTTTGTTAGCGCGCTAAACGCAAACTAATAATTCAAACATTCACACACAAAGTAATTTAGACCCTTTAACTGTCTAAATTACTTTGAATTATTCTAATCAGAATTTCACTCTAAGATGATTTATTAAGTATTATCTTTTCTAGACCTAGGTTTAGCAGTAATGTCTAGGGAAGTCATCGACAATGAAAGTCTCTAAATATCCATGCCACACAGCATGGCTAATATCAGGCAATAAAAATATCAACGCGATTCCAACGGTGAGTATTCCTACAACGATCATCATCGCAATTATTATCCCCCAGACCATCATTGCAACTTTATTCCGGAACACTGCATTTATCGATGTAACCACAGCGGTAATAGCATCAACATCACGGTGCATAATCATTGACCACGAAACGTGCGCATTAAAAAAACAGGAAGATCACGCTCGATTTTGCGCGCTAACGGCATAAGTTCCTATACACGCCAAAGGTGCTGCAAAAACAAAACTACACAACAACGACAACATAAGCCATGCGCTTCCAAAATTCCAAGCCATCATCGCAACAACCATAATCATTAATGCCATTACAAAACCATAACTCAACCTGGCCAACGTTGCCTTGCGTATATCATTCATACCTATCTTCAGCCACGTCATGGCGCAGTCAGACTGACGACATTGCATGGCTATAGATAGATACTGACTTGAGTTAGAGCTATTCATCGTTAACCAAGTCCGTTTATATGGAAAATGATCGGGATAAATTCATGAACATATTCAAACTCACTAAATAAGCTTTCTATATTCAAATACAAAAGTGTTACAGCTTAACTCTGGTTCTACTAATTTATAGTCCTAGTTATCTTTAATCAAATATGTACTTATTGGTTACTATTGATATATTTTTATGTTGAAATCAAAGTTCGAAGCATCAAGTTGTTGAAAAAAAGCGCAGTAAATATAAACACCCTATTTTAAAAACCAACTCCAAAGCAAAT
>CALKZN010000106.1 GCA_938002995.1 uncultured Arenicellaceae bacterium
GGAATAAAATCATCAACCAACCATGCTTCATCAACAGAATCACTAACAGCTTTGCCATTAACCGTTGCATTTGAAATATCAGGATATTGTGTTGCTGAATGGTTACCCCATACAGTCATACGCTTAATATCTGTTGTTTGAACATCTAATTTACTAGCAACTTGACTGATCGCTCGATTATGATCAAGACGTGTCATTGCAGTGAATTGTTTAGGGTCTAAATCAGGTGCATTACTTGCAGTGATTAATGCATTAGTATTCGCTGGATTACCGACAACTAAAACTTTGATATCACGGCTAGCAACTTTATTAATTGCTTTTCCTTGAACAGAGAAAATTGCTGCATTTGCTTCAAGTAAATCTTTACGTTCCATACCAGGACCACGAGGGCGAGCACCAACTAGTAATGCATAATCAGAATCTTTAAAAGCAACTTCTGGGTCATCAGAAATTACGATGCTGTGCAATAAAGGAAAAGCACAATCATTAAGCTCCATAACAACGCCTTCAAGTGCGCCCATAGCAGGAGTAATTTCCAATAATTGCAAAATAACAGGTTGATCTGCGCCTAACATGCTACCCGAAGCAATTCGGAATAATAAAGCGTAGCTAATTTGACCAGCCGCGCCGGTGACGGTTACTCTTACAGGTGCTTTCATGTTTTTTCCTCTCGAGAATAGAATAGTTATATCTTTGGAAGCCGCGCGATTATATCTCAATAACAATCACGATGAAATACGCTTGAAAACACCAGCAGCAAGAATATTTAAATTTAAGACAAAAAAACTGATGATCATAGTCACGATGAGCTTGATGAGTAATGCATAGCTATTTATATGCCCAATTATCGATATTAAATAATCATCTTAGTCCTTTTATATAATAGGTTCAGCAGTACTTTTAGTACACGAAAAGCACTAAAAAGAATAACCAATAAAGAATGCATGATATATAGTCATGCCTTGATTAAAATTCTTACTCGCTAAACCATGAAAAGAAAAATCCCGCCATTGAATGCACTCAAAGTTTTTGAAATTGCAGGTCGAATGGAAAACTTCAGTCATGCCGCTGAAGAACTCTGCATAACGCAAAGTGCTGTTAGCAAGCAAATACGGGCATTGGAAGCAAATTTAAATACTCAACTCTTTTCCCGAAACGCTGGAGTCGTCAAGTTAACTGAGTCTGGACAAGTCCTGCTTGAAAGCACTGTTAAGGCTCTTGACACAATAGAGCTTGGGGCAAGACAATTTTATTCAAACAAAACCCAAGAAAAATTAACCATTGATGTCACCCCATCATTAAGTTCTTATTGGATGTTTGAACGAGTCGAAAGTTTTAGCGCGAAATTTCCACAAATTGCTTTGTACTTTAATTCTGATGAAGGTGATTTAGATTGGGCAAAAAGTGGTTCTGATTTGGCCATAAAAATCATGCGCACAAAGGATAATTACCCAAATGGTGAATTATTAAGTCATGAAAAATTGGTCTTGGTTGCCTCTCCAATAGTGTTAAAGCAACAACCTATTAACAACCTTGAAGATATTAACAAACATAAACTCATTGCCAACAATAGTCGCCCCAACCTTTGGAGGAATTTCTTTAATGAATTCAATATCGAGAATCGAGATACTGATACGCGCTTTAGTTGCCAACATGTTCACATGACAATTAATGCTGCATTACAAGGCTTTGGCTTAGCATTGGTTTCCAAACCACTGTGTAGTGGCTTTTTAAAAACCGGCAAATTAGTAAACCCTCTTAATATTGAAATGGACAGCGGTCGAGGTTATTACTTTCTTTCGCCTCCGCATAAACGCGATGAACGCAAGGTTAGGGTTTTCTATGATTGGGTTAAAAGCCAGCTTACTGACCAAGATCAGCGTTTATAGAATGGTGTTATGCGTTTTTCAGCCCTAACAAAGTAACGCCCATTCCAATAAATAAACCACCTGTTATGCGGTGAAAATACTTCATACGAGTTTCATGCATAAAAAATACTTTTGCCTTTTTTCCAATATATCCATAACTAAATAAAGACAAAAATGACAACACCATAAAAGATAAAGTCATTAATAAAAATTGTTCCATCAATGGTCCTTCAGGCCTCAAAAATTGAGGGAAAATAGCGATAAAAAATAAAATAGGTTTTGGGTTCGTTGCTGCCAATAAAAAACCTTCGAAAAAATAAGAAGAAAGAGATTGTTTTCCAGCGCTAGCTAGAACTTGGCCTTTTTTATCAGTTGCCTTCTTACCCTCTTCAGCTACTGATATATCCTTTTCGGTAATCAATAAATTTTTAGCAGATCTAAATTGCTTCACCCCTAAATAGAGCAAGTATCCAGCACCAACAATTTTAACGATTAAAAATAGTGTTGAGGATGCCAAAACAATAGCACCCAAACCTAAGATTGACACCAACGACAATATAAACAAACCAATAATATTCCCTAAAGAAGACATTATTAATGCTTTAAGTCCTGCTGTCATCCCATTAGAAATAGCCAAAAATATTGCCGGGCCTGGGCTAATAATATAAAAAAACGAAACGGTTAAATACAATAAGAAAAGATTCATTGTTTTCGCCTGACATCATGCACATTGGGAACTTGCATAATCCGATTAATCACTTGGCTCATCGATTCAATATTCAATAATTCAGCTGTCACTATCATAGTCACAGATTGATCTTTTGGATCGGTGCGCGTCGACATTTCAATCACATTGACTTTTTCAGAGGTGAAAA
>CALKZN010000107.1 GCA_938002995.1 uncultured Arenicellaceae bacterium
GGCATTAATCAGCCATGGAAATTGATCACCAATTTTATAAATTAATCGCGACATAGAAATTTTCCATGTCGTAGCGAATAGTTTGTCTTTTACTTCTGCCCTAGTTTTACGACAAACATCATCGATGCTGCCTAATAAAGGTGAGAAATCTAGATGCTGTTGATAAAAGTCATGGTTCCATGCACATAGCTCAAAAGCACTTTGATCTAAAATTTCTTCAGCTGCTTGTGTTGAATGACGCGAAACCCCTTCAATCAAGCAACGCCTAAGATAATTGATATGTTTTTCTGGATCAGGTTTTGGGTTTTTGCCGGGGACAAATAGTATTTTTTTTCTCATACTGACTTTATATTATTTATTACTCCATAGCTCTAATACTGAACTATATAAAACTAAGGCAGAACTAAAATAGACCGTTCCCTTATAATGATGCTTTTGGCAAATAATAACACCACAAAACTCCAATATGCTTGATTCTTCTGCATCTGATTACCACCAACTTGGCCCTGAAACGGTTCTAAACGCCGTTGAAACTACAGGCATACGCTGTGATGGGCGCCTGCAAGCTCTGAATAGCTTTGAAAACCGTGTGTATTTAATTGGTCTTGATGATCAAACTGAAATTGTTGCCAAATTTTATCGTCCCAATCGATGGTCTGATGAACAAATTTTAGAAGAACACCAATTCTGCCAAGAGCTCCATGAGAATGAAATTCCGGTTGTGATACCGATGACTTTTTCGGATCAAACCTTATTTTCAGCCGATGGCTTTCGTTTCACCTTATTTGAAAAACGTGGTGGACGCGCCATGGATTTGGAGAATTTTGATGTACTCGAACAAATGGGTCGCCTTTTAGGCCGCATCCATCAAGTGGGCAAAACCAAACCGTTTACACACCGGCCTGAACTCAATATTGGTAGTTATGGATTTCAAGCCAGAGATTTCATACTCAATAATCACTTCATTCCTGCTGATCTTGAAACGGCTTATGACACGCTAAGCCAAGACTTGCTGAAACAAATTCAGCAATGTTATGACAGCGCTGGCGATATTAACTTAGTCCGAACACATACCGATTTTCATCCTGGCAATGTCCTGTGGACTCAAGACACACCTCATATTGTTGATTTAGATGATTGCCGAATGTCACCCGCTTGCCAAGATATTTGGATGCTACTCAGTGGTGATCGCGCTGATATGACCGCTGGCTTAGATGCCATATTGGAAGGCTATTCACAATTTTGTGAATTCAATCACAGTGAACTAGTTTTGATTGAAGCATTACGCACACTTAGGCTGATACATTACTATGGCTGGCTGGCTAAACGCTGGGAAGACCCTGCTTTTAAAATGGCCTTTCCATGGTTTAATTCTCAACGTTGTTGGGAAGACCACATCCTTAGCTTGCGTGAACAATCTGCAGCAATGAATGAAGCACCATTAGCACTGTTTTAAAACATATATCGCTTTAAACTTCTCTTGTACTACTTTAAAACTGTATTAGTTTAAAAAATGAATACTATTAGCAACTTGCTGATTTCTAACACTATTTTTATATAACCTTCCCAATAGATCATACGTTGCACCTGTTGTAGGATCGATAAAACCACCTATCCATAAAACATCATTTTTTAGAATGTCTGGCTTCGCTTGAATATAACGAACGATAACACCCTGCCTATTCGTTGCTGATTGCACCAAACATTGTTCAGCTGTTAAACCACAGCCCTCTTCTGAAACAACAAAGGGATTTATTTCTACCAATTTCTGACGTTGTTCGGAACTAAATTTTGTTAGCCATAGCCGTTGATTTTGATATTGAATTAGTTCGGTGACTCCCAACTCAATGTTTGATTCTATATCCTTCATTTCACTTGGACTCCAGGCCAAGCCACGGAAAAAGATCGTAACAAAACTGGCTACCAATAAAAATATCATCAAAGCCGTGAGTCTAATCAACCATTTTCGCAATTGTTCTTCTCCATGATGTTAGTTTTATACTGTTTTGAATAGGTGATACTGTATTGTGAAGTTTATATAAATCACTGATTAATCGATTAATTTTATTTGCCATGTTTACTACAGGCTTTTAAGATGTAACAAAATATATAAATACTTTCTTTAGTTTATCATTTAGCTTGAGAAATACTCTAAAAGTACAACTCTTTAAAATACTAATAACACTGCATAAAAACTATGAAAGCGGAAAACTTCACTATCAAACCTATTTTGAAAGATATGGTTTCATCTGAGCTAATCAGCTCTGATGAAGCATCACGCATTTATTCAAACTTTAAAGATGACGATAAAAAACACTTAAATCCTTTGGTAGCGATTAGTAATACGATTCCCTCTGCCAAAACGGATAATAAAAAATTAAGCCTAACTGACTTATGTGAATGGGCTGCAAGTGAAGCAGGTGTTGAGTATTACCATATTGATCCTTTGAAGATAGATGTTGGGCCAGTAATGGACATTGTTTCTTATCAGTATGCAGAACAAAACAGTATCCTACCCATTAAGGCCACTGCCAACACTGTTGTATTTGCCACATCCAAGCCACACAGCATGAAATGGCAGCAGGAATTAGAACAATTATTAAATCGCGAAGTCAGTTTTGTTTTTGCTAACCCAAAAGATGTTGATCGTTATCGCAGTGAGTTTTATGCCCTTTCCAATTCAATCTCTAAGGCAAAAGATCTCGATACGAATACCGACATCCGCGAAAGTCTTGACCAATTAGTTGAACTCGGCCGCTCTGGACAGTTAGACGCAGAGCATCATCATGTGATTCAAGTCGTCGATTGGCTCTTGCAATACGCTTTCGATCAACGCGCCAGTGACATTCATTTAGAACCTCGTAAAGAACGCGGAGAAATTCGTTTTCGTATCGATGGCGTCTTACAACATGTTTACCAAGTGCCGCCTAATGTCATGTTGGCGATGACTAGTCGTTTGAAAACTCTCGGTCGTATGGATATTTCAGAACGCCGCCGTCCTCAAGATGGCCGTTTGAAAACCCGCAAACCGGATGGCACTGAAATTGAACTACGTTTATCAACCATTCAAACCGCCCAAGGCGAAAAAATGGTGATGCGTATATTTGATCCAGAAGTGTTGCAACGCAGCTTCAGCGAATTGGGCATATCGCAAAGAGAACTAAGCTTATGGGATACCTTAACCCGTCGTACACATGGCGTTGTTTTGGTTACCGGTCCAACAGGTTCAGGTAAAACAACCACGCTTTATTCTACATTGCGCAAACTCGCCACCAGCGAAGTGAATGTTTGTACTATTGAAGATCCAATCGAAATGGTCGAACCAGCATTTAATCAAATGCAGATGCATTCTGCCATTGGTTTAGACTTTGCAGCTGGTGTACGAGCTCTACTTCGCCAAGACCCTGACATCATTATGGTGGGTGAAATTCGTGATTTAGAAACGGCAGAAATGGCTATTCAGGCATCCTTGACTGGTCATTTAGTACTAGCCACTTTGCATACTAACGATGCATGTTCTGCAATTGTTCGCCTACAAGAACTCGGCATCCCTGGTTACTTGATTAATGCTTCTGTTTTGGGTGTGATGGCACAGCGCTTAGTTAGAAAACTTTGCCCTCACTGCAAGCAAGTAAAACCTATGGATCCAGAAGTCTGGAAAAATGCAACAGCTGGTTGGAAAATGAATCCTACCAACGCCAGCGAGGCCGAAGGTTGCCTAGAGTGTCGCCACACAGGCTATCAAGGTCGAGTCGGTTTATATGAAATGATGGAATTGACTCCAGCATGTAAAAAGCTGATTGATGAAGATGCCAGCCTTGATATGTTACAAACACAATCCATCAAAGATGGTTTGATTCCATTAAAAATGGCGGGATTAAAAAAAGTCGCAGAAGGCCAATCAAGCTTAGAAGAAGTATTCCGCGTGACACCTTTCTAGTACTAGGGACTAGGGATATCTAAGAAGAATATCTAAAAGCTTATTTCGAAGTAATCTCTAAGAAAATTACATCGAATTTTAGTCATCGCTATCATCACTTTTAGTCGTCATAGTCTTAGTAGTAGTTTTAGCTGAAGTATCAATAGTTGGTTCTTGTAAATTTTCAAGTACATAGGACTTGAAATCTCGACGATATAAAACAGCAACAACCGTGATATTGGCCAAAATAAACAACAGCGGATGAACAAACCACGCAAGAACGGCTAAGGCGAAATAGTACGCTCTCAATCCTAAATTAAAATGATGTGCCGCACTAGTCATGATAGCCGCGGCTCGTTTTGACCACGCCTGTATTTCAGTTGTTAAGTTTTGTTCTCCATCGGCTGCTTTCAAAAACTCTGTAGGCACGGCACCTAGCATTGTCGCCAAAAATCCATAACACCGCATCGACCAACAAAATTTAAAAAATGCATGCACAAACAATAGAATTATTAACACAATTTTGAGCTGAATTTGTTCTGCAACAGCATCGCTTACAAAGTGCAAGGACGCTAATACTGACGCAACCTTTTCGGATGAACCTAACACCGTTAATAAACCAGCCAAAATTAAGATCGTGGTTGATGCAAAAAAAGCAACAGAACGTTCAAATATCCCTACTGAAATAATATCCCGAGCAGTTTCTGCACGAACAACCGATACCGCATTCAACATCCATTGCTCACGATGTGAATGCAACACAGAGGACAAGGTCGGAGTGGTTCTGGATTTATGTATTGCATATCGCGTATAACCAATCCAAGAGCAAAGGAAGACGAAGCACGCCACCCAATCTAATACACTAAACTGTAGCCATTCAAGATTCATTTTTTATTGTTGGCGCTCCCGGCGCGCTCTTGTACTCTCATGTATAGGTTCAATAAATTCGTTGATATGCCTTATCACCTGTTCAGTCCGACTATGATGAGGGGAGTGTCCCAAACCTGGAATATCTATCCATTGTACATTTTGTAATTCATGACTGAGTTTTTCTGAATGCAGCCAGCTGCTGACGACATCATCGTCAGTGCCCGTAATAATCCTTACTGGCGTAGTAATTTTTCGATAACCTCTACCTGCCAATGTGACATATTCGCATAAAAGGTGTTGGTCACGAAAATTATCTAACATCACGCGCGGTCGAAAAAACAAATCCAATGCCGTTTTCTGTCGGTAATCTCGCGGAACTGGCTCTGGATGAAACAGAATTTTTAAACCCGAGTCCACGTTGAAATATCCAGCAATAGGCAACCACGTATAAGCCAATACTTCTCTTAGTACAGGAAACATATCCAAATAATTGTACCAAGTGACACCATTAGGCCAAGGATGAGACACTGGAGATAATAAAATTGCGCCCGCCAATTCATCGCCGTGATCCATCATATAATCCAACACGATAGGGCCTGCTAAAGAGTGTCCCAGGATAAATGGTTTATGAATTCCCATGGCTAGAACTGCGTTGCGGATGAGCTTCATTTGCTCACGTGGTGAACACCATTCACGGCTTCCACCGTGTCGAGGTCGTTCAGAAAAGCCCAACCCTGGTCGATCAAAAGCTATAACACGATAATTTTCTGTCAACTCATCGTAGATGGACGCTTTGAAATCATGGATGTTGCCAGTAGCGCCATGAATTAACAATACAGTGGGCTTTAGCTGCTCTTCTTCATCACTGTCTGCATTGAAACTATCCAGATAATGCAATCGAATCTTCCTCCCTGCATATTCAACCAGGATGAAATCACCCGCAGGGACATGCTTAGCAAGAATACGTTTGATTAACGCTCTGCTCGCAAAGAAACCTAGAAGTAAAAATAAAATTAATCCAATCACACGTAAATTCTAATTTCTTTGTATTAACTGACTATTAAACATTCAATTGAACAGCTAGCTAGATTGTCTTTCAAATATCAAAGTCAGTGCTTAGTTTTTTCTCAACCAACTCGCCTTTGATGCGCGCATATTTAGGCATGCCATTTTCATACTCAGGATAGTCTTCGCCCGCAATAAGCGGAAGCAAATAATCACGACATGCTTGAGTAATACCAAACCCGTCTTCACTGATGAATTCTGCAGGCATCATTTTTTCAACATTCGCAACGCCCTCTAATGGCGTTTCACCAATTTTCCATTCATAGGGATCGCTTGATAATCGGTCAATCGTCATCATGATGCCACTTTTTCCTTCAACTGCCGCTTCAACTGCCGCTTTACCAACTGCGTAAGCCTGATCAACATCTGATTTAGAAGCCAGGTGACGAGCCGCACGTTGCAAGTAATCAGCAATGGCATAATGATATTTAAGTCCCAATTCAGAACGAATAATACTGGCGATTTCTTGCGCACAACCACCTAGTTGAGCATGGCCAAATGCATCAGTTAAGCCCGTATCAGATAAGAATTTACCATCAGGCGTTTTGACGCCTTCTGAAACAACAACACTAACATAACCATGCTTATCAACTTTGGCTTGTACCAATGCCAAAAAGGCCTGTTGATCAAAGGTGATTTCTGGGAACAAAATAATCAACGGAATATCATTATCTTCATCCGCGGCCAAGCCACCAGCAGCTGCAATCCATCCAGCATGGCGACCCATTACTTCAACGATAAATACTTTGGTCGAACTTTCACACATACTGGCGACATCAAAACTAGCTTCACGTGTGGACACCGCAATATATTTGGCGACAGAACCAAAACCTGGGCAATTATCAGTGACAGGCAAATCATTATCGACTGTTTTAGGAATGTGTACCGCTTGAATAGGAAAACCCATTTGCTCGGATACTTGGGACACTTTCAAGCAAGTATCTGCAGAGTCACCGCCGCCGTTATAAAAGAAATATCCAATATTGTGTGCTTTAAATACTTCGATTAATCGTTCATATTCGGCACGATTTTCTTCAACGCTTTTTAGTTTATATCGACAAGAACCAAAAGCACCTGAAGGCGTATGCTTGAGTGCTGCAATAGTTGCGTCTGATTCCAAACTTGTATCGATCAATTCTTCTCTTAATGCGCCGATAATACCGTTGTGACCAGCATAAACTTTGTCAATAAGATCTGTATTTTTTGCAGTTTGGATCACCCCACAAGCAGAGGCATTAATAACAGCAGTCACCCCGCCAGATTGTGCATAAAAAGCGTTTTTCTTCATGATGAAAGGAATTGTCTAAGAATTAATCGGTCTAGCTATGTTTGTTTAGCTACAGTGTAATTAGTACTAAGATGACAGCAACCCATTACCCATCGATTTTGGCATCTTGTAAGTACTATGTATTTTACCCTTGTGTGGCATCAGTTGCGAATGAGTTTAGAGAATAGTTGTCACATTTTCTTACATTGCTTGCTAATATCCCTTAAACCTAAAAAAATTATATAAAAACCTTATTTTTTGAAAAAATTCATCCGCAAGATTATTCGCTTTTTTTGTAAATGGCTATTGATAAGCATAGTAGCCTTTTGCCTAGTGAGTGCTGCCTTAGTAGGCTCATTGCGCTGGATTGATCCTCCTACAAGTCGTTTCATTGAACGTTATGAAGCATCCAGCAAAAGAACAGCAAGACAAACTTGGGTTTCCTTTGATCGCATTGTTTGGCATCTGCCTTTGGCTGTGATCGCCTCTGAAGATCAGCAATTTCCAAAACACAAAGGCTTTGACTGGCAACAAATAAAATCAGTGATAAAAGGCTATACCGACGGCAAACCTTTGCGGGGGGCCAGCACCATCAGCCAACAAACGATTAAAAACTTATTTTTAACACCGGCTAAAAACTTCGGACGAAAAAGCATCGAAGCGTGGCTTACTTTTTGGTTGGAATTAACCGTCCCTAAAAAACGTATCTTAGAAATTTATTTGAATATTGCTCAGTTTGGCAAGTCCGTTTTCGGTGTCGAAGCGGCAGCTAAACATTATTTTGGCGTCAATGCGAACAATCTTAACACTGCCCAGTCTCGCTTATTAGCAACCTGCTTACCCGCGCCTTCGCGTTGCAATCCAAACAAACCTTCTGAACACACCCTAAAGAAAACAAGCTGGATTGAAGTATCCATGCGTCAGCTAGGCGGCAAAAGAGTCATCGACCAACTATAATGAGTCATCGACCAATTATAATAAATCATCGAACGACTATAATGAAACCATCGACCAGTTATAATCTGACATTCATTTCGGAAAAACACATAGAGTCTTAACGTAAAAATGAAATCACTACCGAACAGACAATTTCCAAACACTCGCTTACGCCGAATTCGTAAACACGAATTCTCCCGCCGTCTGTGCAGAGAAAATGCCATTAGTGCCGACGATCTTATTTGGCCAGTCTTTGTCATTGAAGGCGAATCTCAACGAGAAGACGTCGCATCAATGCCTGGCGTGCAGCGTTTATCCATTGACCTACTCGTCAAAGAGGCAAAACGTTTGGCTAAGCTCGGTTTGCCTGCTATCGCATTATTCCCCGTTTCCGGTGATGATAAAAAATCCGATGATGCTCGCGAAGCATTTAATCCTGATGGCCTTGCTCAGCGCGCGATCAAAGCCTTAAAAGACGCTGTCCCAGATGTTGGCATCATGACTGATGTTGCGCTAGACCCATACACCTCACACGGACAAGATGGCCTGATTGATGAAAATCGCTATGTTTTGAACGACCAAACCATCGACATATTGGTCAAACAAGCGGTCTCCCATGCCGAAGCGGGTGCTGATATTGTTGCTCCTTCAGACATGATGGATGGTCGAATTGGCGCTATTCGCGCTGCATTGGAAGACAATGGTCATATCAACACCATGATCATGTCTTATGCTGCCAAATATGCCTCTAGTTTTTATGGTCCGTTTCGAGATGCCGTCGGTTCCGCAGGCAATTTGGGTAGTGGCAATAAATATACCTACCAAATGGATGTTGCCAACAGTGACGAAGCCTTGCATGAAGTAGCACTAGATATTGCCGAAGGTGCAGACTTTGTCATGGTCAAACCCGGTATGCCGTATTTGGACATTGTCCGACGTGTTAAACAAGAATTCGCCATGCCGACCTTTGCCTATCATGTCAGTGGTGAGTTTGCGATGTTAAAAGCCGCCGCTGCAAACGGTTGGCTAGATGAAAAAGAAACCACCATAGAAACAATGTTTGCCTTCAAACGAGCCGGCGCTGATGGAATTTTGACCTATTGCGCTCCACAACTACTTGAATGGTTCAGTGAATAAAATTTTCTAAATCCACTTAAACTTTTAAATAGATAGGAGCCTTATCAATGCAATACCTACACACAATGATTCGTGTCAGTGATTTAGA
>CALKZN010000108.1 GCA_938002995.1 uncultured Arenicellaceae bacterium
CGCCTTATTAATGAGGTGACTTTTGAATACATCGACTTCCAAACATATTGATAAACATCCGCTATTAGCCCGAGAGGGTTGGTTTTATTTATTTCTAGCTGCTTTGGCTGCAGTTGTTGCTTATTTTTGGTTAGGATCAGCTATTTTTTTAGTGTTTTTCTTAATCGCTTTGTTTGTGCTGCAATTTTTCCGTGACCCACATCGTCCAATTCCTCAAGAAGAGAATGTAATTGTCTCTCCTGCTGATGGGAAGGTCATTTTTGTTGGTGAGGTGAATGACCCCTATTTAGATCGTACTGCATTAAAAATTAGCGTCTTTATGAACGTATTTTCTGTTCATTCGAATAGATCTCCATTAACTGGTCAGGTCAAAGCCGTTGAACATTCTCCTGGCTTGTTTGTGAATGCTGCATTAGATAAAGCCTCAGAAGCTAATGAACGCAATGCTATAGTATTAGAAGACGAAGCGGGTAGAGAAATTGTCAGTGTCCAGGTCGCCGGTTTAATCGCCAGACGAATTTTGTGTTATGTGAAACCAGGCGATACTTTAGAAAGAGGTCAACGTTATGGCTTTATTCGTTTTGGTTCACGCGTAGATTTGTTTTTGCCTACAGACTTTAAAACACGTGTGGCAGTCGGTGATAATGTATCGTCAGGCAAAGACATTTTAGGCGGTTTTTAAATAATCAACACTTTTGGCTCTCATATCTATTGTCATAACTGTCATAGCAAAAATTTAGAAAGCTAAAAGTAGAGGATATAGAAATGTCAGATTCTTCGAAGAAAGACGTAAAATTAGTGGATGTGAAAAAACAGCCCTCACAAGAGTTAGTGAAAGCTACTCCTAGTGTGTATGCACTCCCTAATTTAGCTACCACTGGCGGTTTATTTGCTGGTTTCTATGCAATTATGCAAGCAGGCGCAGGCAATTATGAGGCTGCTTGTATCGCTATTTATATTGCTATGATTATGGATATTTTAGATGGCCGTTTAGCAAGAATGCTAAATTTGAGTAGTGACTTTGGAGCGCAGTATGACAGCATGGCAGATATGATGTCATTTGGTATTGCCCCGGCATTAGTTATTCACCAATGGTCATTGCATTCCTTAGGGAAAATTGGCGCATTAGTGACTTTTGTTTATATTGCTTTCGCCGCTTTGCGCTTAGCACGCTTTAATAGCTCTAACTCTAGCGAAGACAAGCGCTATTTCATGGGATTAGCCAGCCCTGCAGCGGCAGGTTTGGTGATTTCAGCCATGTATGTTGCGGTTGATTACAATGTTTCTCCTCTAAGCATTGCCCCTTATATGGCGGTGTTGGTATTTGTTGCCGGTATTTTGATGTTTAGCAATGTGCGTTATCGCAGTTTCAAAGATTTCTCTTACCGAGATCGGATTCCTGTGATTGGCATGACAATAGTAGTGTTAATTTTTGCCGCAGTATATTTTGATCCACCGGTTGCGTTTTTATTGGTTGGTGGAAGTTACTTTTTAAGTGGCTTAGTGGAATATGTCTGGCATAATCGTACTAAGTTAGCTCGTTCGAACTTCGAGTCGAGTTCTGAGGTGGATGCAAAGTCATCGCAATCACCAGAAGAGAAGAAATAAACATTGCCTTTTGGCAAATAGATTAAATTAGTGAAGAGCATTATGGATATACAAGACTTAATGGGCAGCTACGTTGCGATTGCAACACCAATGTTAGCAAATGGCGATGTTGATTACGCAGCTCTAGAGAAATTGATTGAGTTTCATGTTGATAATGGTACGCATGGTATTGTTTCTGTGGGAACCACAGGTGAGTCAGCGACCTTAAATGTGGACGAACATATTGCAGTTGTCGATTTCACGGTAAAAAAAGTTGCAGGCCGTATTCAGGTTATTGCAGGTACTGGCGGTAATTCAACCAGTGAAGCTATTCACTTAACAACTTTAGCGAGTGATTTAGGTGTTGATGCCTGCTTGATAGTTGTTCCTTATTACAATAAACCTACTCAAGAGGGTTTATATCAACATTTTAAAGCAATAGCGGAAGCAGTTGCCGTGCCTCAAATTCTTTATAATGTGCCGGGCCGTACTGTGTTGTCTATGGAAAATGCAACGACAGAACGATTAGCTGATATTCCAAATATTATTGGTATCAAAGATGCAACGGGAGATATGGAATCTGGTGCAGATTTGATTAAGCGAGTTGCAGGAAAAATAGCTGTAGTCTCAGGAGATGATGCAACTGCTTTAGGTTTGATTAAACTAGGTGGAAAAGGAAATATTTCAGTGACTGCCAATATCGCTCCAAAAATGATGAGCGATCTCTGTATTGCAGGTGTCAACGGTGATTTTGAAACGGCTGACCGAATCAACGCTGAGTTGAGTGAAATTAATACACAGCTATTTGTTGAGTCTAATCCTATTCCCGTAAAATGGGCTTTGGAAAAAATGGGCCTTGCTCAATCTGGGATTCGTTTGCCATTGACAAGATTGTCTGAAGAGTTTCAACCTGCAGTTGCTAAAGCAATGCAGGGTATTGATATTATTTAGTCATTCATTTCAGATCTCGTTTATCAATTCACTCATATTCTGTTTTTAGAGAAAAGATCATGACATTAAAGCCGATAAAAATACTTGTATTAATACCTATTTTTGCGTTAATGATGACGGCTTGCCAAAATAAGCCAAGTGTTGATAAAAGTGTTGAATATAAAGATGCGCGATCAATTCCCTCATTGGATCCGTTATTGAAAAAAGAAAACTCTAACGATAAAGCCGTTAAAAAATAAAACCTGATATTTTTAACAGTCTTTATTAGCAATAATTTCTATCTTGAACAGTTTTGAAATAACGAGAAATACAATGCAGCGTGGCAAATTACTCTATACCGGCAAAGCAAAATCGATTTATGCGACGGATGATCCAAGTTTAGTGCTTATCCATTATCGTGATGACACTTCTGTCGGTGATGGTGCGAGAATCGAACAGTTAGAGAATAAAGGCAAAATCAATAACCAATTCAATGCGTTTATCATGCAACTGTTGCAAGAAAACGGCATTGAAACACATTTTGTTGAATTGCTAAGTGCAGAAGAATCAATAGTCAAACACTTGGATATGTCGCCTGTTGAATGTGTTGTTCGTAACCTAGCTGCAGGCTCTATGTGTCGACGCCTTGGTGTTGAAGAAGGTTTGAAATTAGAACCGGCGACATTCGAATTTTTTCTGAAAAACGATGAACTACATGACCCTATGATTAATGATTCATTGATTGAAACCTTCGGCTGGGCCAGTAAACAAGAAGTTGCCGAGATGAAAGAACAAACTTTTAAGGTGAATGATGTCTTGAAAAAGTTGTTTGCAGATGCTGGTTTGATCTTAGCGGATTTCAAATTAGAGTTTGGTCGATCAGAAGGAAAAATGGTACTTGGTGATGAGTTCAGTCCTGACGGTTGTCGAATTTGGGATGCGAAGACTTTGAAGAAACTTGATAAAGACCGATATCGTCAACAATTAGGCGGTGTTACTGAAGGTTACATAGAAGTCGCTGAAAGACTAGGTATGACGCTTGATCTTAGTTAAACCTCATAGAAGGTACTGAATTTACGCTAGTTTTTGTTTGTATTAGCGAGTTTTTATTTAATAACATTTTATACGATTGCATAAATTAGCCATGTTGCAGATTTCTGGTAGCCAAGCACTTTCCTCTTTTCGCGTTAAAAAATTATTAGCGAATGTACAAACAACTTTGCCCAGTGTGCGGCAATTAGTCTCTGAGTTTCAACATTTTGTGGACTTAGAAACAGCTCTGAATGATGAGCAGAAAGATGTTTTAGGTAAATTACTTACTTATGGTCCCAAGCGACGAGAAGCGGCTCATGATGGGCAATTGATTTTAATACTACCTCGTATTGGAACTATCTCTCCTTGGTCTACGAAAGCGACTGATATTGCCAATAATGCAGGTTTGACGAGTATTAAACGTATCGAACGTGGAATTGCATGGTATGTACAATCTGATTCGTTATTATCTGAACAAGAACTGATTGACTTGTCAGCCATGCTGTATGATCCAATGGTTGAATCAGTTGTCTATGATTTTTCTTCTGCAGAGCAGTTATTTGTTGAACAGTCACCGCAACCTCTAACTGAAGTTAAGTTACTAGAAGAGGGACGACAAGCGTTAGAACTGGCTAACCTTAATATGGGTTTAGCCTTGTCTGATGATGAAATTGATTATTTGACCGAACAATACTCAGCTATTAATAAAAATCCGACTGATGTTGAATTGATGATGTTTGCGCAAGTGAACTCAGAGCATTGTCGTCATAAGATTTTTAATGCCGATTGGATTATTGATGGCAATGAACAGCCTATTTCATTGTTCGGCATGATCCGTAATACCCATAAACTGAATTCCAAAGGCACTTTGGTAGCCTATTCTGATAATTCCTCGGTATTAACGGGTTCTGAATCTGCACGTTTTATGGTGAACCCAGAAACAAAGCAGTTTTCTACCACGCAAGAAGAGGTACACATTCTATGCAAAGTCGAAACACATAATCACCCGACGGCTATTTCACCTTTTCCAGGCGCAGCGACGGGTTCTGGCGGCGAGATTCGTGATGAGGGAGCCACTGGCCGGGGTAGTAAACCAAAAGCTGGCTTGAATGGTTTTTCAGTGTCGAACTTACGCATTCCTGGTGCTGAACAACCTTGGGAAGGTGATGAATCAAAGCCTGATCGAATTGCTTCGCCACTGCAAATCATGCTTGAAGGTCCTATCGGTGGCGCTGCATTTAATAATGAATTTGGTCGACCAAATATTGCTGGTTACTTTCGTACATTCGAACAAGAAGTGAATGGTGAAATTCGTGGCTACCACAAACCAATTATGTTGGCAGGTGGCATGGGTAATATTCGAGAGCAACACGTCGAAAAGAACATTATTCCTGATGGCGCGCATATTATTGTGCTTGGTGGCCCAGCGATGTTAATTGGCTTAGGCGGTGGTGCGGCCTCTAGTGTAGCAACCGGTTCAAGTTCAGAAGATTTAGATTTTGCCTCTGTTCAGCGTGGTAATCCTGAAATGCAACGTCGTTGCCAAGAAGTTATTGATACATGTACAGCAATGGGGAAGAACAACCCCATCGTCTCTATTCATGATATTGGCGCGGGTGGTCTGTGCAATGCATTGCCAGAACTTGTTGGTGATGCAGGCAAAGGCGGTCATTTTCAATTGCGTGAAGTGCTCAATGAAGAACCAGGCATGACGCCAATGCAAATATGGTGTAACGAAGCGCAAGAACGCTATACGATGGCAGTGATGCCTGACGATTTGGAAACATTTAAAGCAATTTGTGAGCGCGAAAGATGTCTTTATTGTGTGGTCGGTCAAGCAACTGATGAACAATCTTTAGTGTTAGATGATGATGAATTTAGCAATGGTTCAGCTCGTGAGCAAAAGCCTATCGATTTGCCAATGGATTTATTGTTTGGCAAGCCGCCGAAAATGTTGCGAGATGTTGATAGTTCTGTGTTAAGTGCAGAGCAATTTGATGAACAAAAAATTGATATTAAAGAAGCATTATATCGAGTACTGAAGTTGCCAAGTGTCGCAGATAAAACATTCTTGGTAACTATTGGCGATCGTTCGGTTACTGGCATGATTTGTCGTGACCAGATGGTGGGTAAGTGGCAGGTTCCAGTTGCTGATGTTGCAGTCACTTCAAGTTCGTATGAAGGACTTACCGGAGAAGCTATGTCCATTGGTGAGCGCACACCTCTGGCGAGTATTAATGGCCCTGCAAGCGGCAGAATGTCGATTGGCGAAGCATTGACCAATATGGCTGCTGCGAATATTCGCGATATGTCCGAAATTAAATTGTCTGCAAATTGGATGGCTGCGGCTAATCACCCTGGTGACGATGCAGCTTTGTATGCGACAGTAGAAACAGTTGGCATGGAAATTTGTCCGGAACTTGGTATTTCAATTCCGGTCGGTAAAGACTCCATGTCTATGAAAACAGTTTGGCAAGACCGTGATAACCAAGAGCCTCGAGCAGTGACGTCACCCGTTTCATTGATTGTTACTGCATTTGCACCCGTTGATGATGTCAGTAAAACGATTACTCCGGCCTTAAATGATGACTTTGAAAATACTGAGTTATTATTTTTGGATATCGCTCAAGGTAAAACTCGCTTGTCTTTGTCGGCACTTGCTCAAGTGTACCAACAAGTCGGTGTAGCTGATCAATGCCCTGACGTTGATAGCGCTGCCTTTTTGAAAGCGTGCTTCTTATTTATTCAAGCGGGTATTAAAGCGCAATTGATACAGGCTTACCATGATCGTTCTGATGGCGGTTTGGCCGCTACCTTGTTAGAAATAGCATTTGCGTCTCGTTGCGGTTTGAATGTTGATTTGCCTGAACAAGATGGGTCCGCCATAGCAGCACTATTCAATGAGGAACTAGGTGCTGTATTACAAGTCAGTAAAAATAATTATGCTGCACTTAATGCTTTAGCCAAAGAGTATCAGGTCGAGTCAGTCTTGCATCGTATTGGTAGTGCAGTAGTGGGTTAGCAAATTATTATTCGTAAAGCAGATAAAGTATTGGTGTCTGAGAGTCGTGTTG
>CALKZN010000109.1 GCA_938002995.1 uncultured Arenicellaceae bacterium
TATCGTGTGTTCCCATTGTGCCGACAGAGACCTATCTTGAGTCACTACTGACCAATCATCTGCCAATAAACGAGTTTCTTTGCGACCTACATTGATCATGGGCTCAATGGTGAAGGTCATTCCTTCTTTTAACATGACACCTGTGTTTGGTTTGCCGTAGTGAAGCACTTGAGGTTCTTCATGGAATACTCGGCCAATACCGTGTCCGCAATATTCACGAACGACTGAAAAATTATTACCCTCAGCATGTTGTTGAATGGCGTGTCCAATGTCACCTAATTTCACTCCAGGCTTGGCCATTTCTATGCCGATTAACATGCTTTCTCTGGCAACATCACACACACGTTTAGCAATTTGAGAAACCTCGCCAACATAAAACATGCGGCTAGTATCGCCATGAAATTCATCTTTAATGACCGTGATATCAACATTGATGATATCGCCTTTTTTTAAACGTTTGTCGTTTGGAATGCCGTGACAGATCACATGATTGACTGACGTGCAGATCGATTTAGGAAATCCGTGATAGTTTAATGGTGCGGGGATCGCTTTTTGCTCATTAACAATATAGTCATGGCAAAGGGTATTGAGTTCTTCGGTACTGACACCTGGCTTGATATGTTCTTCAATCATATCTAATACTTCGGATGCTAAGCGTCCTGCGATACGCATTTTTTCAATTTCAGCGGTTGTTTTGTATGAAATGGCCATGGGTTTTTAATGATTTGACGTTCTAAAGAGCAGCATTTTACTGCTTAGTGTTGTTTCTCTCTACTTAATTTATGGAATATATCTCTTTAAGCGTTAATAAGTGTGATTGTAAGGGGCATATAAAACAAAAATTAATATTGATGCTTATATTAAGTGATTGATATTTATGCATTAAGTGCAACATAAATTTTTGGTAGTAATTAAGGATCACTCATAAAAATATTTCGAATTCCATTAGCCTTCAGAATTTACGTACCAAATATTTAAAATTATTTTGTTATTAAGCCAACCCTTTATATGTAATAAATAGGTGCAAAATGTTAAGAAAGTCCTTTCTGATAATTATCTATATTCTCTCTGCTAGCATCCTTAGTGCATGCGCGGTTAATCAAAATGGTCAAGTTGGGCCTGATGGTAAAACCTTTAATCGACAAACTCTTTTACCTTTAGGTGGTGGTCTGTTGAGTGCCGCTATATGTAATCGCCTATTTAAAGGACATGGAAGTAGAAAAGGCTGGACGGCAGCCTGCGGTGCAGCGGGTTATCTTGTGTCTACCTCATTTGTGCGTCAAAGCAGTAAAGCGCTTGAACAAAATAAAACAGGTCAGACGAGTCAGTGGCAAGACCCAGATGGTAAACGTTATTCAGTGACTCCAACGCGCACATACCTGCGTGATCAAAGACCTTGTCGAGAATTTCGACAAACCGTTGAAATTAATGGTCAAACCGAAATTCTAACAGGCGATGCTTGCCGCCAAGATGATGGTACTTGGAAGGTTAATGGTTAGTCTAGAATTATTAAAAATTGAATCAATAAACCTTGTTTGGGGCTCGTAATGGCTTGTGAGTCATTCCTTGCATTGATGTTTGTCATGATTGTGATAAGTTAACGGTCATTTAATATTGACTATTGAGTTGAACGCAAATCAAACATAACTAAGGAACGATAAACATGACAGATAAAGAGTACATTCCGCCAAAGGTGTGGAAATGGGAAGGTGAAAGCGGTGGAACTTGGGCGAGTACTAATCGTCCTATTGCTGGCGCAACACATGAGAAGGAACTTCCTAAAGGTGATAATCCATTACAGCTGTATTCAATGGCGACCCCTAACGGCGTCAAAGTGACAGTCATGTTAGAAGAGTTGCTGGCTTTGGGTTTTGAAGGTGCGGAATATGATGCCTATATGATCAGTATTAGTGATGGCGATCAATTTGGAAGTGGCTTTGTTGAAGTGAACCCAAATTCAAAAATCCCTGCTCTAATGGATTATAGTACTGAAAAACCAACCCGTATTTTTGAATCAGGTTCGATTCTTTTGTATCTTGCTGAAAAATTTGGCGCTTTATTGCCTAAAGACCCAGCAGATCGTGCGGAATGTTTATCTTGG
This sequence comes from uncultured Arenicellaceae bacterium, assembly GCA_938002995.1. Taxonomy (GTDB): domain Bacteria; phylum Pseudomonadota; class Gammaproteobacteria; order Arenicellales; family Arenicellaceae; genus CALKZN01. The sequence continues at coordinate 2,102 of CALKZN010000109.1, forward strand.
CTTTTTTGGCAAATGGGGAGTGCACCTTATTTGGGTGGTGGTTTTGGACATTTCTATAACTATGCACCGGAAAAAATTGAATACTGTATTGATCGTTTTGCGATGGAAGCAAAACGCCAACTTGATGTGCTTGACCGACATCTAGCCGATAATCAATTTATGTGCGGAGATGAATACACTGTTGCTGATATTGCAATTTGGCCTTGGTATGGCGTGTTGACGTTTAATACTTTATACAATGCCGCTGAATTTTTAGATACGGCCTCTTATAAGCACCTCAATCGTTGGGCTCTTGAAATACAAAAGCGACCGGCGGTGCAACGAGGAAGAATTGTTAATCGATCGTGGGGTGAACCCGAAGAACAACTTATAGAACGCCATTCAGCATCAGATATTGATGAGAAAATGAGTTCTTAAAGATTAATTGAGACTTAGTTTCGGAATGAATTACTAAGTTTGTCCCGTCCTAGAATAAGTTGACGGTTAATTGAAAGGCCAGTTGTGTTTCACAACTGGTTTTTTTATGCACTTGATTTGGCGTTTTCATTCCTAGGCTCAAGTGTGGACGCCACTCATTATAAATCATTACTGACTCATCGATGAGCTGTTTTAAATCATCAAATGTCCGACACTTAAATACCAAAAACTCTTGCTTAAGAATTCCATTGATACGTTCAGCTAACGCATTCTGATAACAATCATAATCATCCGTTGTCGAGGGGAGAATATTTTGCTCTTTGAGTTCTTGCTGGTATTCGTCTGAACAATATTGCGAACCACGATCAGAATGATGAATTAACTCTTGATCATCAAAGCGGTGTACCTTCGCTTTTTGTATGGCTTTAACAACACTTTTAGTCTTCATATCATGACTCAAATGATGGCCTACTATTTTGCGAGAATACGCATCAGTGACCAATGATAAGTAATGTACGCCTTGTTCACTTTCAACGTAAGTAATATCACTCACATAAGCCTGATTCGGACGCTCTAGTGTTAAGCCTGAAAATCGATTGGGATGTTTCCTAAACCGATGATGGCTAAACGTTGTTTTTGTATATCGTTTGAGAGGTTGAACCAACAAACCATTTGCCTTGAGATAAGCAAAGAAGCCATCTCGACCCAATTTGATGCCATGTTCAAGTAATTTAGGTTTAATTTGATTATAGAGTTTTCTCACGCCTAAACGAGGCATTAACTTACGCCATTGCGCAACCCAATCTAGGATCACTGATAACTCATTAGTACGCTCTTTACTTCGTGCGTGAGATTGATAAATATTCTGTCTGGATACGCCGAAGTCTCGACAGCTACGCATCAGGCTTACTTCGCCTTTTTTCTGGAGCCTTTTGACACTTCGGCATAATACTTTTTTCGCAATCCCATCCCGTATTCTTCATCGCAAATGTTGACCATTTCGTTGAGCACCTTATTGCGTACGCGCTCATCGTCGAGCTCACGTTCTAAACGTTTGAGTTTCTGGGCAGGCGTTTCTTTTGATTGAGGCATGGTTTTCTCGCAAGGATTTGTCCAATCTAATTTACCATGCTTTCGAAGCCAAACCAGCGCGGTACTTCGACCTTGGATGCCATAAAGCTTTTGTGCTTGTTTATAGGTTAATTCGCCTTTTTCTATCTGCTCGACAACCGCTAATTTAAAGCCTAAGTTGTAATCTCTTTGTGTGCGCTTCGCACATACTGTTTCTATCTCTTTCATGAATAAGTCTCTTTTGTGTCAACTTATTTCAGGACGGGACAAAGACAATAAAAAAGGCGGCAAAATCAATTGCCGCCTTTAAATTACAAACTCGACCTACAAGTTATCGATAATATAAAATTAACTGCCTTTGTTGACCCAACGGTCCGCCACTTGTTTCGCAGCATCTCTACCACCAAGAC
>CALKZN010000110.1 GCA_938002995.1 uncultured Arenicellaceae bacterium
CTGTAGCGTACATGGGCAATGCACTGCCGTTTTGGTCGATGCTAATTTTTCTTGATCAAGATTGAGCTGACTAAGGTCTTCATTTTCTAGTACTTGACTAATATCTTTTGTGATCGCTGAGACGCGTTTAGCTTTCTCAGCATACTCAGGATCATTGGCAAAAAGTTCACCATATTCTTCGACCATGACGCCGCAACCTGAGGCTGTCATCACTAAGGCTTCAGCGCCTGCTTCAACGGCTGGCCACCACGCATCAATGTTTTTCCGCATGGCATTCAAACCATCATCATGTGCACCTAGATGGTAATCAACTGCACCACAGCAGCCTGCATTTGGCTCTTCAACTAAGGTGATGCCTAATTTATCTAAAACTCTTGCAGTCGATTGATTGGTGTTCGGGGTAGCCACACTTTGCGCGCAGCCTGCTAATGCCAACATACGTCTTGGATGGCTAGTTGATGGCCATGGCATGTGTTTTTGTTTTGTTGGAACCTTTTTACCAACTGCACTCAAAGGTCCAATCATCAATGGTTTGAATAACTGACCTAGACCTAACATAAACCCAAATCTTTTCGGATATGGCAAGATTTTACGCAAGGCCAAACGTGACAATGAATCCATTGCGCCACGCGGTACCTTTTCTTCAACCATGCCTTTGCCAATATCAACCAATCGGCCATATTGGACTCCCGATGGGCAAGTCGTTTCACAGCTACGGCACGTTAAACAACGATCCAAATGTGTTTGAGTTTTTTCAGTGACTTCATTGGTTTCAAGCAATTGCTTGATCAAATAAATACGTCCGCGTGGACCATCACGTTCATCATTAAAGTGCTGATAAGTAGGACACGTGGCCGTACAAAAACCACAGTGTACACAAGCTTCAATGAGACTCTTAGCATCTTGTGCTTTTGGGTTGTTTACAAGTTCTGGATGAAGTTCAGTATGCATGATTGTTTTTTCAGTATGGTTTATAACCAGCTATATAAACGGCCAGGGTTAAAAATATTTTCTGGGTCAAAGGATTTCTTCAAATTTTGCATGAGTTGTTGAACAACTACATTATGTGGCAAAGATAATTCTTGATGTCTATCACCTCCACTATAGTGCTGCACATCGCCGCCCATTGACTTGGCATGTCCTGCTAATTCTTCCAGGGAAAAATCGCCGACCAACCATCGTTGAGAGCCACACCAATTAAATGCCCAAGCAGCATCTGGAGAGATATGATTAGCAGCAGCGTTGACAGAAAATTTCCAGAGCATTTTTTCATCCTCTGTACCGGCAAAGAAGTCGTGCTCATGCTCGCGTAAAGCTTGCCAAAATACACTGGCTTTTTTCTCGGCAAAGGTTGTTAACCCATATTTGGATCGCCATTGCTTGGCTGTCGCTCTAACTGCTTTGCTAGCCCCTTCAAGTCGCAAATAAACATAGCCATCAACCCAGCTTGCTGCGGTAATTGGCTTTGAAGTACCTGCTAACTTATTCATTAGAGCCAGCGCTTCTTGCGGGCTTGTCTCAAGACATAGTGACAAAGTTTCTTCAGGTTTAGGTAGCACTTTGAAGCTAATTTCAGTCATCACGCCAAATGCGCCCATGGCGCCTGCTTGCAACCTTGAGACATCATAGCCCGCAACATTTTTCATCACTTGGCCGCCAAACCTAAGGTGTTGGCCTTGGCCGTTAATCAGCCTGGTGCCTAATACATGATCACGTAATGATCCAAACCAAGGCCGAGCATGTCCTGATTGATTAGTCGCTAATGAACCGCCTAGTGTGGCATTTCCTCCAAAGCGTCTCGGGTCGCAAGCTAGCATTTGACCATTTGCGTTGAGCTCAGCGTCAATTTCAGCCAATGATGTTCCTGCTCTGGCAGTCATGATTAATTCAACCGGCTTGTAGTCAACGATACCCGTATGTTCTTTGGTTGAAATGACCGTTTCAGTCAAATCTGTAGCGCGTCCAAGGCTTAGTTTTGTGCCTCCGCCTTGAATGCTAACGGGTGTTTTTGCAGCGCTAGCTGAATTCACTTGGTCGATAAGTTGTTGGCTAATATCAGACATGCTTAACCTCTTCTTCATGACTATGATCATGACCACAGCTTTGTGATGGCTTAGCTTGTTCTTGCGCTCGAATTGAGCGGTATTCCTGACAACGTTTTAAGGTTGGAATAGCCTTGCCTGGATTCAATGTTCCTTCGGCATCAAAAGAATGTTTAATGGCATGAAATTGACTGATTTCTTCATCATTAAATTGCACCGCCATTTGGCGAATTTTTTCCAAACCAACACCATGTTCTCCTGTAATACAGCCGCCAGCGGCGACACAGGCTTCTAGAATACGGCCACCAAATTCTTCGGTTTTTTCAAACTCTCCAGGCACACTGCTATCAAATAAAATGAGTGGATGAAGATTGCCGTCACCTGCATGGAAAACATTGGCAACACGTAAACCATATTCTTCAGAAAGGCGGTTGATCTCCGTTAATATATTAGATAACTCACCACGAGGAATGGTGCCATCCATGCAATAGTAATCTGGTGAAATTCTACCCACTGCAGGAAATGCTGATTTTCGCCCCTTCCAGAACAGCATTCGCTGTTCTTCGCTTTGTGAGATTTGCACTGACGTTGCACCGAGTTTCTTAAACAGAGTAGCTACTTGTTCAATATATTGGTCAACTTCTTCGATGGTTCCATCGATTTCACACAATAAAAGTGCTTTTGCTTCGCGTGGATAACCCGCTTTGGCAAAATCATCCGCGGCCTTAATAGCAAAACTATCCATCATTTCTAAACCACCGGGAATGATGCCTTCTTCAATCACTTTAGCAACTGCATCACCTGCTGTTGTCACTGAATCAAAGCCCGCTAGCACTACTTGTGCTTTTTCTGGTGTGGGTAACAAACGCACAGTCACTTCGGTGACTACACCTAATAATCCTTCTGAACCATGAATGAGTGCTAGCAAATCCATGCCGTAGCTATCCAAGCCTTCGTTGCCTAATTCGATCAGCTCTCCATCGACAGTGACCATTTGCACTTTAACAATATTGTGCACAGTTAAACCATATTTCAAGCAATGCACACCGCCGGCATTCTCAGCTACGTTACCACCGATAGAGCATGCAATTTGTGAGGAAGGGTCGGGCGCATAGTAAAGACCATGTTCTGCTGCTGCCTCACTGACGGCTAGATTTCTCACACCAGGCTGCAATCGAGCCAAACGTGCATCGGTATCAATATCAAGAATTTGATTGAACTTGGCTACAGACAACAATACGCCACAATCATTCGGTGTTGCTCCTGCAGAGAGTCCTGTGCCTGCGCCTCGAGCAACAACTGGCACCGCATATTGATGACAAATGCGCATGACCTTTTGCACTTGCTCAATGGTTTCCGGTAACACTGTGATCATCGGAAGTTCACAATATGCAGCCAAACCATCACATTCATAAACCCGCTGAGTTTCCGCGTCGGTGATGACATATTCAGGGTTAATAAACTGGCGAAATTCTGCCGCTAATTTAGCCTGGTTAATTGTTTTTTGTTCTGTTAGCGCTGTATTCATGAGATACCTAATTGTTAGCTAGCTACTTTTTAATACTATCGTGAACGTCAATCTGTAAATCTAAGTGTGTTTCTGCAAAAAATAATCAATTCCTGCTTGAGCTACTTCCATATCTTGCTGAGGTGTACCCGAGCTTGCACCAATACCCCCGAGGTGATCACCTTCAACTTGCACAGGAAAACCACCACCTACTGTACTCAAGCGACCACCGCATTCGGTGTGAATGCCAAACGCTAAGCTGCCTGGCACACAGGCAGCGTTGTATTCATGTGTCGCTTTGCGAGCAGAACCTGCAGTAAAGGCTTTATCCATGGACACTTGCACGCTATGCGCTTTGCCTCCATTCATGCGTTCGAAAGCAATGAGGTTGCCAGAGTCATCAGTGACAGAAATACACATTGGGACACCAATCTCATTGGCTTTCACTTTTGCGCCTGCCAGTAAAATGTGTGCGTCGTCTATACAAAGTCGTTTTACTGAAATCATCTTTTACCTCATTGAATTCGTTAATTACTTTCTCTAAATAACTCTTTGTCATTATTTAGGGAACTGCTCATTCTGGACAAACCTTAGCTATGCTTGTTTAGCATCTAAGCGATAAGCATGTAGCAATGGTTCTGTGTAGCCGCTCGGTTGAGCCGCTCCTTCAAAAACCAATGCACAAGCAGACTTAAATGCTACGCCGTCAAAATCAGGCGCCATTTGGACATAGCTTGGATCATTTACATTTTGCTCATCAACGATACGCGCCATGCGTTTCATCGCTTCAAGCACTTCTTGCTCTGTACAAATATTGTGTTCTAACCAATTAGCCAATAGTTGGCTTGAAATACGCAAAGTTGCGCGATCTTCCATCAAGCCTACATTGTTAATATCAGGCACTTTAGAACAACCGACACCTTGATCAATCCAACGAACAACATAACCAAGAATACCTTGAGCATTATTGTCTAATTCATTTTGAATTTCTTGTTTTGTCAGCGTGTGATCACCTAACAATGGCACTGTCAAAATATCATCGATGTTTGCACGTTCTCGTTTTGCTAGTTCTTTTTGAATCGCAAACACGTTCTCTTGATGATAATGCGTTGCATGAAGTGTCGCACCTGTTGGTGAAGGCACCCATGCACAGTTTGCGCCAGCTTTTAGATGGTCAATTTTCATTGCCAACATTTGTTCCATTTCATCAGGTTTTGGCCACATGCCTTTACCTATTTGTGCAACACCCTGTAGACCACACTCAATACCGATATCAACATTCCAGTCTTCATAGGCATGAATCCAGGTTTTTTGTTTGATACGTTCTTTGGGTAAAAATGCGCCTGCTTGCATTGATGTATGAATTTCATCACCTGTGCGATCCAAGAAGCCTGTATTGATAAATACAATACGATCTTTCACTGCGCGAATGCATTCTTTCAAGTTTACAGTCGTACGACGTTCTTCATCCATCACACCCACTTTCATGGTGTTGCGTGGCAGGCCAAGAATGTCTTCAACTTCCGAAAACAATGTATTTGTAAAAGCAACCTCTTCAGGACCATGCATTTTAGGCTTAACGATATAAATACTTTTCTTACGACTGTTGTGAAGTGGCGCATCATCTTTGAAATCATGCATAGCACACAAGGTTGTGAACAAAGCATCCATAAAACCTTCAGGAATTCGATCACCATTGGCATCCAAAATCGCAGGATTTGTCATCAAATGACCGACATTGCGAACCAACAGCAAACTGCGACCATGCAGCTCAACTTTGTTACCGCGTTTCCCTGTATAAAGTCGATTGCGATTTAATTTACGGGTGATCGTTTTGCTGTCTTTCTGGAAAGATACTTCCAAATCACCTTTCATCAAACCTAGCCAGTTGCGATAGACTAGGGCTTTATCTTCACCATCAACCGCTGCCACTGAATCTTCACAATCCATGATTGTACTAATTGCTGATTCTACTAAAACATCAATAACACCTGCTGCTGAAGCGGACGTATCACCTTCAGAATCATCATCAATTTTCAGCTCAATGTGTAAATTATTCTTTTGGAAAAGTAGATAAAAATGACCCTCATGCTGCCTACTTCCAATGAACTGATCAGGATCTTTAAAGCCGGTTATTGTCCCATCACTTAAAGTAACAACGATTTTTCCTTCAACAATACTATAGTCAGTCACACTGGAATGCTTTCCGGTTGCCAAAGGAATGGAAGTATCAAGAAATTCGGCTGCTTTTCTAATAACCGCTTTACCACGCACAGGGTTATAACCCTTGGTAGGTTGACGACCCTCTTCAGAATCAATCACATCTGTACCGTAGTAAGCATCATATAAGCTGCCCCAACGTGCATTTGCTGCGTTCAAGGCAAAGCGAGCGTTATTCACTGGAACGACTAATTGCGGCCCCGCAATGCTGGCAATTTCTGCATCAACGTTTTGTGTGCCTGCAGAAAATTTTTCTCCTTCAGGGACGATATAGCCAATATTAGTTAAAAACTTTTTATATGATGCAAAATCATTGTTCAAACCACCAGGGTTGGCTTTATGCCATTGGTCAATTTGTGATTGCAAACTTTCACGTTTAGCTAACAATGCGCGATTAACGGGAGATAGTTTCTCTACCAAAGAAGCAAATCCTTCCCATACCTGTTGTTCGCTGATATCTAAACCAGGAAGAATTTCGTTATTCAATAAGTCAACCAGCTGTGGATGTACAGATAAGTTTTGCTTGCGTATGTAGTCTGTCATTGTGTCCTCAATTGTTACATTTATACGAAGCATGACTATAGAGATAGTTCATGGGACTGTCCAGATGAATACTCAACTGGTATTACCATGTAATTTTAACTAAAATACTTTTAAATATTGTTTTCATGAAAATAGTTTATTTATTTACAACTACTGGTATTACCAGTATTTTTCCAATTTTTATCACACTTTATGACTAATACGAAAAAGCCTGAAACTGCCGCTGCCAAGATCATGAATCAGATCGAGGCATTAATTGCCGAAGGTTCTTTGCAACCTGACGAAAAAATCCCCTCTGAAAGGCAACTTTGTAATCGTTTAAATGCTTCTCGGCCAGTCGTTAGAGAGGCCATGAAAGAATTGCGTGGACGCGGTGTTATTCACACCGTTCACGGCAAAGGTTCTTTTGTGAGTAATTTTCTCGATAATTCCTCCGAGACTAATGCCTTACATAAAATCTATGAAAAACATCCGCGTATGTTATTCGACCTTCTTGAAGTCCGCGAACTCCTTGAAGGGCAAGCTGCAAAACTAGCGGCAGAACGTGCCACTGAAAAAGACTTACACAACATCACCAAGGCTTTTAATGCCATGCACGTTGCTTATGAAAACAATGCCGATGTGATGGATGCGGCTAATTTTGATCATGCATTTCATCGTTCAATTTATGCGGCATCGCATAACCCGATTTTGATTCATACTCTTCAAAGCTTAATGCAATTGATGCGAAACAGCGTCATTGTCACTGTCAGTAATTTATACCATCGCGAAAGTTCAAAAAAACAAATCCAGGCTTATCATCGATTAATCTACAATGCGATTATCGATGGCAAGCCTGACAGAGCAGAACGTGCTGCAATGGACCATGTTCGAGATATGTGCGATCGTATTCTTGAATTAGAACGTCAAGAACAACGTTTAATCAGAGCGCAAATCTTAGAAAAAAATCCACGTAAATAATGACAATCAAGTTGTCATTTTATCAATATAAAACCATAAAAAATTCGCTTTTATCACTACTTAAAGTAGTGACTAATGTTAGCACAGGTATATTGGTATTACCAATATTTTATATTAGAATCCAAAAATAAAATGCTAAAATTGATCTATCTTTACTTTAAAATAAAAAGAAAAAATAAAAAGCATGAAATTTCAAAAAGTTAAATCAACCACAATATCAGATACTGTTGCTGAAGAAATCAAACAACGCATCTTGATCGGAGATTTAATCGCTGGAAATAAGCTACCTCCTGAACGGGAACTTGCTGAACAGTTCAATGTTTCTAGGCCATCCATTAGAGAAGCAATCAATAAACTACAAGCCAAAGGCTTTATTCGCAAAGTGCCTGGTGGCGGAAATTATATTACTGACGACTTAGGAGCATCATTTGCTGATCCATTATTAGAACTGTTTGCAAATGATAAAAACGCTGCTTTCGATATCCTTGAGTTACGCTTTGCAGTTGAGGCTCTCTCTGCATATTTTGCAGCAAAAAGAGCCACTAAAGCACAAAAAGAAAATATGCAAGAAAAGCATGACTTTCTATTAAAAATGCACAAAGAAGGTGGATACGAACAAGAAGCCAAAGCGGACGTCGCATTTCATATGTCTATTGCTGAAGCATCAAATAACCCTGCCATTGTGCATCTGATGCGTAATCTGTTAAATGTTCTTGAGGTCACTATCAGCAGTTATTTTCATGAATCTACGGATAATAAGAATGTTCGTTTACCTAATGAACATAGTGAAATTCTAGAAGCAATTCTTAACAATGAACCTATTCTTGCGCGTGAGAGAATGAAGTTTCATATTGCAGGCATTGAAAAACGTATTGCAGAATTGCGATACGAAGAATCACACAACAGTGAAGACCTCTCGAGAAAAGATAACCTAACCTTGATTAGTGATGAAACTCAAGCCTACTTGTTAGAGAACACAAAAAAGTAAGCCAAGCGGTACATCAGAAAATTCAACATTAGGCAGTACTGCCTAAAACAAAGAAGCCACACTATACTCTCCAACATTAAGCCCAGATCCCTAGGCGAATAAGTGCTAGTTAACGATGAGAATTATGTTGAGAATATGACGACCTAAATTCTTTTACAAATTTCAATGGTTATAGCTTTTGTTACGCTTTTTGGACACACATCAGAAAATTTGACAAACTAACCTCCTCAACCCCTTCCTCAGTGTAAAAAAATAACTAATACACACTGCAGCAAACCTTGGAGAACATTGATGGCTTATAAAACTGATATTGAAATTGCTCGTGAAGCAAATAAAAAACCAATTCTAGAAATTGGAGAAAAACTCGGTATCCCGGCCGAGCATTTACTACCCTTTGGTCATGATAAAGCCAAGATTAGTGCCGATTTCATTGAAGCTCAAGCAAATAAGCCGGACGGTAAATTAATTCTAGTAACTGCTATCAATCCAACCCCTGCCGGTGAAGGAAAAACAACTACAACGGTAGGTCTTGGTGACGGTTTGAATGCCATTGACAAGAAAGCAGCTATCTGCATCCGCGAGGCATCGCTGGGTCCCTGCTTTGGCATGAAGGGCGGTGCGGCAGGTGGAGGTTATGCGCAGGTCGTACCAATGGAAGATATGAACCTGCATTTCACTGGCGATTTTCATGCGATCACCTCAGCTCATAATCTTTTATCTGCAATGATCGACAATCATATTTATTGGGGCAATGAATTAAATATTGATAATCGCCGTGTAACTTGGCGCCGTGTAATGGATATGAATGATCGTGCTTTACGAGATACTGTCACAAGTCTTGGTGGTGTAACCAATGGAATTCCTCGTCAAACCGGTTTCGACATTACTGTTGCATCTGAAGTTTTGGCTATTTTATGTCTCGCACGCAACCTTAAAGATTTACAACAACGCCTTGGCGATATCATTGTTGCTTACACTCGAGAACTAAAACCCATTTATGCACGCGACATTAAAGCTGATGGCGCTATGACAGTTTTGCTTCAACAAGCCATGCAGCCAAATCTTGTACAAACTTTGGAAAACAACCCCGCTCTCGTCCATGGGGGCCCATTTGCCAATATTGCACATGGTTGTAACTCTATAATAGCCACAACTACTGCGCTAAAACTGGCCGATTATGTCGTCACTGAAGCAGGTTTCGGCGCAGACTTAGGCGCTGAAAAATTTCTTAATATCAAGTGCCGTAAAGCTGGTATCGCACCCAGTGTAGTAGTGTTGGTAGCGACTATACGCGCTATGAAAATGAATGGCGGAGTAACCAAAGAAGATCTTGGCCTAGAAAACACACAGGCTGTTCTTGATGGCTGTCCAAACCTTGGTCGCCATATTGAAAACTTGAAATCGTTTGGCGTTCCAGTAGTCGTGGCAATCAATCACTTTGTCACTGATGCCGATGCAGAAGTTCAAGTAGTGAAAGATTTTGTTTCCAATCAAGGAGCCGAAGCAATTGTATCTCAGCATTGGGAATATGGCTCAGAAGGAGCAAAGGAATTAGCAACCCGTGTTGCTCAGATTGCTGATGCAGATATGGCCAACTTTGCGCCTATTTATCCAGATGATATGCCTCTGTTCGCAAAAATTGAAACTATTGCAAAACGTATATACCGAGCAGATGAAGTATTGGCTGATAAAAAAATTCGTACACAATTAAAACAATGGGAAAAACAAGGTTATGGTAACTTGCCAGTCTGTATGGCAAAAACCCAATACAGTTTTAGTACTGATCCGAACCTACGTGGTGCACCGGACGGCCATTCAGTGCCTATACGTGAAGTTCGTTTGGCAGCAGGTGCAGGGTTTGTTGTGGTTATCTGTGGTGAAATAATGACAATGCCTGGATTGCCTCGGGTTCCTTCGGCTGAAGTAATCAGAATCAACGAACAAGGGCAGATTGACGGCTTGTTCTAAACATAAAATCAAAAAAACCTTCATCTTAGCTTAAATGAGAATACACTAATCACAAAGCCCATTATCAATTGCGTATCTAACCAGGCCTGGGGTCGTTGTAATATCTAGCTTTGTCTTGATATTACGCCGATGTGTTTCTACGGTACGGACACTGATATCCAGTTCTCTCGCCATTTCTTTATTACTCATTCCACTTGCCAGCAAAGCAAGAACTACCTGCTCTCTAGAACTTAGAGATTCATCTTGCCTACGATTATCTTTAGACGTAAGAATTTGAGCAATGCTCGGACTGAAATAGATGCCTCCCATATGAACCGCTTTTATTGCCATCAACATTTCATCTGCTGAAGCACTTTTTAATACATAACCTTTAGCGCCTGCTTGGGCCATACTCATGACATATTCCCTATCATCGTGCATGCTCAACACTAATAATTTTACACTGCTAAATTTTTCTTTGAAAATTTCAGCAGCCTCAATACCATTCATCACCGGCATGTTGATATCCATGAGAACCACATCTGGCATTAATTGTTCAACGACTTTAATAGCTTCTTCGCCATTGCTAGCTTGAGCAATGACTTCAATTTGTTCAGAGCGTTCTAGACGCGACACTAAACCATCTAACACCAAGGGGTGATCATCGACTATCACCAACTTTATTTTTTCTTCGGACATATTCACGTAAGTTCCATTGAGCTTTGTACTGGTTGCTTAATGATATTTCGTGGAATAGATGCAATAACGACAGTGCCGTGCATAGTGGAATCTATCTGCAAACTCCCTTTAAAATAACTTAATCGCTCAGACATATTCCGTAAGCCTATACCAATATCGGGGCGCTTATTAAAGCGTTTGTGACCAATATCAAAACCAATGCCATTATCAACGATTCGTACTTCAAATACATTCTTACGCATAGAAAATTCAATATCAACACTGCTTGCTTTAGCATGACGTTCAATATTCGTTAGCGCTTCTTGCGTGACGCGATAAAGAGCAGTTTTAGCATCTTGCGGTAATAAATTCCGAACCTTCACTTTTTTCAAATTGACATCTATATTAAGACGTTTTCCAAAATCTGTCACCAATGATTCAACCGCGGCCATCAGTCCAAAATCATCCAAAATGCTGGGGTGTAAATCTCGTGAAATGCGCCTGACTTCTTGCATGGTTTCATCCAGGTAGTGATTACTTTTCTTTACTAGACGCGCATGATCTGATTCTTTTTTTTCAAATAATGAGGCAGCTTCCTCTAAATAGTATTTGATAGCTACTAGTGACTGAGAAATTCCATCATGCAATTCTCGCGAAACTCTTCTTCGTTCTTCATCCTGCGTATTCAAAACCCGCTTGGTCAATTCTTGCAATTTATTATCTGCGAGTTTTTTTTCATTAAATTGCAAAAGGAGATTGGAGAAAAATATCAATGCAGCCGAAATAAGCGCTATCGATAAAATAACAACACTGGTTTTTTGGATATGTTTATCCATCGCAGATTGCATGGTAGCAACCTGATTGTCCAAATCATCGGTATACATACCTGTACCGACCATCCAACCCCAATCGTTCAACAAACGTGAGTAACCTAGTTTTTGCGCGGTAATACCTGTAGAAGGTTTTTCCCAAATATATTCTGTATAACCGCCGCCACTTTGTGCTTGCTGGATTAGTTCACGAATGACCGGCTTGCCATTTGGATCGGTTAAATTCCAATAGTTTTCACCCAATCGGTAGGGCTGTTTTGGGTGAACCACATTAGTGCCTTCGTTTGTGTAGGCATAGAAATAACCATCTTGAGAATACTCGAGGTTGGTTAAAATTTCTTTGACTCGTTCCTGAGCAAAGCCTTGATCAATGTCAGCAACACCATAAAGGTGGTCAATTGCAGAAAAAGCGAGATTGGTATAATTGACTAATTCATTTTTGCGAATATCTAACAATGACTGTTTTAGTTCCAGAGCTTGTCTATTTGATAATTCTCTGGTTTGAACATTGACTAATAAAATAGTAATTAGCATTGCTGCTAACATTGGCAACACTGTCAGCAAAAATACCTTTTGATTAAATTTCATAGCTTAGCCTCACTATCACACAACACAAACATTACTATATCATCGGCCAGAAACTATGAGTAAAACCTCGCTTTTGATAAGCGAGGTTTACTGAAGCTAAGGTTTGACCTAGCTAAAATTTACCATAGCTTGGCAGCCTCAGACTCCAAACCAAACCATTCTGGAAAAAATAACAACGCCAATACCATCGAGAATTGGATAGCAATAAATGGCAGAACTCCTCGATAAATATTCGCAGTACTCACATTGCTAGGAGCTACTCCTTTCAAGTAAAAAAGAGCAAAACCAAATGGTGGTGTCAAAAATGAGGTTTGTAAGTTCATAGCTACCAGAATAGCGAACCATACAACATTAATACCTAGCGCCTCTACAACGGCGTAAACCAATGGCAATACAATATAAGAGATTTCAATAAAATCGAGGAAGAAGCCTAACACCATGATTAACAACATGGTAAAAATCAAAAACCCCCACTTATCGCCTGGGATACTAAGCAACAAGCGTTCAACTTCTTCTTCGCCGCCTGTATATGAAAAGCCCATTGAAAAAATAGACGCACCTAGCAATACTGCAAATACCATCGCAGTAATTTTCACTGTCTCTATCGAACCTTCCCAAAACATCGAAAACGAAAATTTGCGATATGCAACCGCTAATGCAACCGCACCAATACAGCCTAATGCAGATGATTCTGTTGGAGTAGCAAAACCAGTGAAAATTGAGCCCAGAACCACCAAAATCAACATTAACGGAGGAACAACTGCAACAAGCGCATCCAAAATAACTCTAACTCGAGTGACACTATCGTCTTCAAGTGGAACTGGCGGCGCCGCATCAGGTTTAATCAAGCAAAAAATAACAATATAAACAATATAACAAGCAATCAAAATCAAACCAGGCACTATAGCGGCCTTGAATAAATCTCCTACTGGAACGTTTAAAACATCGCCTAAGATAATTAAAACAATCGAAGGTGGAATTAATTGCCCCAAAGTTCCTGCCGCACAAATGGTTCCTGTGGCAAGTTCTTTACTGTAGCCATAGCGCAGCATAACTGGCAATGAAATAAGTCCCATAGCAACGACACTTGCACCAACAACACCTGTTGATGCCGCCAGAATAGCCCCGACTAATACAGTTGAAATTGCGACCCCACCACGAACAGAGCCAAATAGACGGCCCATCGACTCTAATAATTGCTCAGCAAGCTTTGTACGCTGCAGAATAAGTCCCATAAAAATAAATAAGGGAATCGCCATCAATACTATCCCTTCACCAGCATCACCCATATTTGAGTAAATTCGGAATGGTACTTGTGCGAGTTGGTTAAAATCGGCAAACAAAATGACAAAAATAATACCAATGCCTGCGAATGTAAAAGCAACTGGAAAACCAAATAAAAGCATTACCAGTGCTGCGATAAAAATAGATACACCAATCATGATTAAATCTCCAGTTTCACAGATTCATCATCATATTCAACACCCCTGAAGATGTTTAACTTATGAATAAAGAATGAAACTGACGACAAAAGTAAAAGGAAAAACGACAATGGAATTACGCCTTTAATAATCCATCGGTTGAGTAAGCCACCAGGGTCTTGGCTTTTTTCACCGATACCTGTGGTAATAATTTGTTTTATCAAACCACCAATTTCATCAGGACGGCTGCCTAGGCCCCAAGCTTCTGCTGTAAAAGCCCAGCCACTCCAAATGACTACTACGCAAAAAGGTACTAAGAAAATCACTGTACCGACCATATCAATAACTGCTTTTGTTTTAGGTTTTAGGTTTTCAAAAATTAAGTCCACTCGAACATGTGACCCACTTCTTAACGCGTAGGGTATTCCTAACAAAAAACAAGCAGCATAAAAATGCCAAGCAAGTTCTTCATAGCCCACGCCTATGCCATCTATTTTGAGTGAATATCGATTAAGCACATTAAAGCCAATCACAATCACTAATAAAATCAGTAGTGCGGCGGAAACAATGCCCACCCAATCCATCAGGCGATTTATGCCTCGTTCTATCTTAATTAACATCTTAAAGACCTATTTTTTGATCTGTTGTTTTTGTTTTTCTTCGTTATAACTTATTGGAATTGCTAATTTACTTTTTTAATAAAAACAGAGCGAGGACTTTCACAA
>CALKZN010000111.1 GCA_938002995.1 uncultured Arenicellaceae bacterium
GCTGTGGCGACAGTGATCACATCGTTTTCATCACCACTTTGAATCAACAATCCATTAGTTGGACTATTGAACTCTACATCAACAAATGTTTTTGTTGCACCGGTGTCTTTGATACTTGTTTGACCAGCGCTTGTATTGTCAGCATCTGCTAAGGTAATAGTATCGGCCAAAGAAGTTCCAATAAAAGTACGGTCAACCGCAGAAGATCCGTCAGAAATTTCATCCGTGTTGCTATACGTAATCGTATTTGATGTTACACCATCATCAAATTCAATGTCTCCAGAGTTCGCATCTGTATCAGACGCAGAATAAACGACTGAAGAATACGTGCCATTGGTAATTACGATAGAGTCAGTTTCACCCGAAACAGTCGAGCCTCCATCAAAGTCAATATCAATTAGAAAATCAGCACTTCGATCAACCGTTAAAGTATCGCTACCTGCGCCTGCATTAATATTGATGTCCGGCGATGCAGCGTCTTGGCCAGAAGCGATATTAATTTCATCGTCATCTTGACCGGTATTGATATCAATAGTTGCCAATGTCGCCTGTTGACCAGAAGCAACGTTAACTTCATCAGTACCTTGACCCGTATTAACCTCAATACTTGTTAGTGAAGCATCTTGATCTGTTGCAATCGTAATTTGATCAGCGCCAAGACCAGAATCGATAGTTAAAGAACCTGTTGGGCTGTCAAAGGTGATATCTGCAAACGTACTAGTTGTTGCGGTATCTTGAATCGTTGTTTGACCGGCAGCAGCGGCATTTTGCACTGAAATTGCATCAGCCCCAGCAGTGCCAACAAAATTTCTGTCTTCAGCCGTAGATGAGTCAGTGATTGAATCGCTCTGGCTATAGGTGATAGTGCTTGATGCAGGCATAGCGCCATCATCAGTGACATTAATCGTGCCTGACTCAGCGTCGGTTGCCGTGTAAGTTACATCAGAAAAGGTGCCATTAATAATGGCAATGGAATCACCAGCACCAGTGCCGCCGTCAAAACTTATTGCCAAGTCTAGAAGCGCCTCATTGCTGTAATCAAGAATAACGCTATCAACTACAGCATCAAGGCCTGTGATGTTGATACTAGTAATCGTATCTGTTCCATCATCGATAACATTCATGGCGGTATTGGTTCCATCCGTGATAGTAATATTAGTTCCATCAGATGAAATTGTAATCGTATTAAAACCAGGTGCGATGGTGAAATCTAAGCTTATATTAGCTAATACTCCTGAAAATTGAAGCTCAGCATCCATCGCAAAAAGCGCTGTAGCCTGAATATCCCCAACGGATATTTCTAAGTCATAGTCCCCACCAAACTCAGCATTCCCCGTGTCATCATCAGAAGCTGAGACGTCTGCCCCTGTTATCTCGGCAACATCTTCTAATAGCGACAGTCCATCAACATTGGAGCCGACATCACATCCGTAAAATAAGATGTCGGCTCCACTCTCGAGCGATCCCCCCCATGCCGCAATTTCGTTCTTATATTTGGAAACGTTATCATTCGTTAATCGTGCGTTTCCTAAATTTACTGCGCCTGCCGCTCCATGAGACAGGATATGTACTGCATCTACTTCTTCGTGCGCAGACAAGCTTTCTGTTATTTTCTGAATGCCGTTTTCATTAGAATCAATGAAATAAACAATCATTTGTCCTGCTTGAGACTGAGAAGCTGATTGACTTTCAGAATCAAGACTTGGAGACTCACTACCTATATCAAAATCACTATCCACTGCATCTGAGCTTTGTTCTGCCTGTGTAGCAAAAAATTCATTCTCATCAAAGCTTTCAGGCGGATCAATAAATGACACATCTGAACCGGCAGTGTTAATACCTGCAATTAAGTCTTCATAACCATCAATAGACAAATCAACAAAAATAATTTGTACATCAACGTTGTTGCTATCTTCAAGAAGTTGCAATGCTGCATTTGCCGGAACGACGGTATCTGCCTCATCTTCTTCAACTGTAGCTTCTGTTGCTGACGAATACTCTTCTGCATCTTCAATAACCGTTTCAGCAGCAGATTCTTCAATGGGTTCAACAGCGCTAGATTCAGCAGCAACTGTTTGTTCATTTTGATCAAGTTCAAGACTATCTGCTGGATCAGTAATTAATAAATCTTCAGTAGCTGCAGACTCAAGAACATCTTCATTTGACTCGGCTTGGCTACTTGCCGCCTCAGAATTAATCGCGCTTTCATTAGTACTTTCAGTCTCTCCAGCTAAAACTTCACTGGCAATTTCATCCTGATCATTCGCTTCTTGTGATTCTGTTGAAGCACTCCTTGATTCAGGGTTCATCACTCCTGATTCTGCATTTGGAATTTGATTCGCTAAAGGTTCAGGAATTGTTGCAAGACTTGCATCTACTGACTCCGTATCTGAAATCACATCAAGCAAACCAACTTCAGGCGCAATCGGCATTACCCCATCAGCTGATAATAAAATACGTGGTTCAAGAGGTTCAAATAAAAAGCTATCAGCATTATTCTTTGCCTTTACAGTTTGATCTACTGCAATAGCAATAGATTTTCTTCTAGCTTTCGTTGAAGAAGCAAGCAATGACCTTGTTGTGTTCAAACGACTAATCCCCATCAGTTCTACCTTTTTTATTTTTACTAAAGCCCACCTACTTCAGATTAATAAGCTCTTAATGAAGCTTAGATATCTTGACGGACTATTTTACTGTTAACATAGTACTTACATTACCAAAAATTTAATACAGTACTTTAGTACTGGTTGAGCCTAGGGGTTTTTATGGCAAACTGTTTAAAGGTCGATCACTAATTACATCAAAAAAATAAGTTTTTTCAAAATTTCATTAAAAATGCCATCCACTTCGCATCAAATTTTAATCCTCGATGATCATCGCCTTTTTGCCGATGGTTTGTCGATGATTCTCGCTAAGTTGGCAACGAAACCAACGATTAAGACTGAAACAAATCCACAACGAGTTTTAGAAGACGAATTCGAACTTAAGTCTTACGATTTAATATTAGTTGATCTACAAATGCCTAGGATGAGCGGCTTTGATTTTCTACAAGCAATAAGTAAGCGCAAAATCACCGTTCCAACTATCCTCGTCTCTTCCACAGAAAATCGTTCTGATATTGAGAAAGCGCTTAAATTAGGGGCACAGGGGTTCATTCCAAAAAACTCTCCAACACACGACATGCTCACAGGCATTCAAACGGTTTTAAATGGAAAAAAATACGTTCCTGAACATCTTGTAGGCTCAATCAATTGGCCAACTACTAATGCCGTTGTAAACAATACAAACCCTTCCCAAGTTTGCTTAAGCCCACGTCAAATTGAAGTATTACATCTAATGCATACTGGCCATTCAAACACACAAATCGCCACTATTCTTGACATAAGTGAATCGACAGTCAAAGGACATATATCATCCCTATTTAAAACATTTAATGTCAAAAATCGTACCGCTTGTGTGCGCGCAGGTATCGAAAACCAACTTATTGAACATTAAAAATTAACCGAACATCACCACACGTTAACCCAATAACTCACTAATCACATCATTCAAGACTTTCGGCGCCACTGGCTTATGCAAAACAGGCAAACCTGCAGATTGAGCCAGTTTCAACCTGTCAGGTGAGGTATCACCTGTCACTAAAATTGCACCGATATCAATATTGAACTCATCACGCACTTGCGAAATAGCCTCAATACCATTTAAATTTTCCCGTAATCGAAAATCTGCAATGATCAAATCTGGCACCAAATCCCTTTTATTTAAAAACTCAATGGCTTGCTGTGGTCCTGTGGCCACAACCGCTTTTGTCTGCCAATACTTAAGCAAGCGCTGCATTGCCTCTAAAATATCGGCTTCATCATCTATCACCAAGACAACTTTACCTTTAAGAGAAATCAAGTTTTCTTCAAAGCTCAACTCAGTCATCTCTTGAGTAATGTCATAATCCAATATTTCACTAACAAATTGAATATCACCTGTCGGTAAGCGTAGCGTAAATGCCGTACCAATACCAACAGTAGACTGCATCTCTAGCGGCAATTCCATCAGCTTGCATAAACGCCTTACAATTGCTAAACCCAAGCCCAAACCTTTTTGCCTGTCACGTTCAGGGTTATGCAGCTGAGTAAATTCTGAAAAAATATTTTTTTGTTCTTCTTTAGGCACTCCCAATCCATTATCTGCAATTACCAACTCTACGATATCGCCTTGCTCTCCTTGATCCGCTATTGCAGTAACTCGAATTATTCCTCCGAAGGTAAATTTCACCGCATTATCAACTAAATTTCGAACAATTCGTTGTAACAAATGTTCATCAGAAATAATCAATACATTGTCATCAATATCCAGTATTAATTCAGTCCCTTGCTCTTCGGCAATTGCCATATATTCATGGCATATTGCCTCCGCTACAGGTTTGAGAAAAATGTGTTTCGGGCGATATTCCACCGCCGATGCATCTAGTTTCGAAATATCCAATAATCCATTTAATAAACCGTTCAAAGAAACGGTTGATTGCTCAATTTTGCTAGCGACCTCTTCAGCATCTTCGTCTAAATTCATATCGCGTAACGCGCTGACAAACAAACCTAAGGCATGCAAAGGTTGACGCAAATCATGACTGGCTGATGCTAAGAATTGATTTTTAGCTAATACTGCACTTTCAGCAGTTTCTTTTTGCTCCATAACTTCTGACATCAATATATTATTTTCAAAGGTTAAGCGTGTTGTTCGTCCAAAAGCTATTTCAGTATTTCGCGCAAACGATGTCATGACTAATAAAAAAACTAAAATCACTACCGCTGTAATAAAAAATATATTCCCGTGACCATAACTCCCTAAAACAATACATTTTGCTAAAAATAACAAAGATGCTGGCGCTGCAAAAGCTATGTATGCAGGAAAATGTATCGCCATTGAAGAAACGCTAGACGACACAAATCCACAATAAACACCGACAACGAAGACGATATAAATAATTTGATCAGGCCTAGCAAATAACACCATCAACATGCCCCAAGTGATTCCAGACAAACATGACCAAAAAACAACTTTATTCATCCATTGTTGTGCATTTTTTTCCGAAATTTCAGTTCGCCTATACTTATGGACACTAAAAGTACGCATTAATAAGAAAATCGACACGGCAGCAAACCAGATTAGCAAATGCTGCTGATTCACAGCTGACCAAAGCACTATGACCGTTAAGGCCGCAATCGAAAATGAACCAACTAACAAGGTCGTCATATGCCCATATAAGGCCTTGGTACGTTCAATAAGTTGATAATTTTCGAGTGTCATAAGGTTCTCTTTAGATCCTAGGTTTCATACAAACATTAAGCAGTCATTTGTTTACAAACAACTTACAGCATTATTTGTAGAAAGAATATCAGCACAAGAGCAAAAACATCAAACACCATGAGAACACGTCAGTTGATTCAAACTAATACCTTATCTGATAGCTTCAATGCCCCTGAAATTGCAAATCTGCAAGGCGCTTATACAAAGGCGAACTACTGATCAATTCATCATGTGTTCCTTGCGCAATTACTTGACCTTCATCTATTACCGCAATTTGATCTGCATTTCTAATCGTAGCTAAACGATGAGCAATGACAATAGAAGTTCTTCCTTGCATGAGATTATCCAACGCTTGTTGCACTCGAAATTCACTTTCAGCATCCAACGCTGAAGTTGCTTCATCGAGCAAAAGAATAGGAGGATCTTTCAATAGTGCTCGGGCAATTGCTATACGTTGGCGCTGCCCACCTGACAAGCGAACACCTTGTTCTCCCAAAAAACTATCGTAACCTTCAGGCAATTTTTCAATAAAGTCATGCGCATTCGCAGCTTTCGCCGCAACAATAACTTCGCTTTCAGTCGCTCCAGGCCTACCATAACGGATGTTATGCATCACATTACCACTAAAAAGTGTTGGCTGTTGTGCAACCACAGCAAACTGTTGACGCAATTCTGTCGGCAAGTAGTGACGAATGTCATTTCCTCCCAGAAAAATCACCCCTTTATCTGCATCATAAAAGCGTTGCAACAACTCAAATACAGTTGTTTTCCCTGCCCCTGAAGGCCCAACCAATGCAAGGGATTGCCCCACAGAAACTGTCAAATTTAGTCCATCTAAGACCTTTTGTTCAGGTCTCGATGGGTAGCAAAAACTTACCCTATCCAACACCAATGTTGCTTCAATTCCAACGGCATTTAATGGTTTTTCTGGTAACGAGATACTGCTTTCGACAGCCAACAATTCAAACAATCTTTCTGAGGCCCCGATAGCTCTTTGCACATCACCAATAACTTCTGAAATAGTCGCAACAGAACCTGCGACAATGATGGCATAAAAAATAAATGCCCCTAACTCTCCACCTGTCATTGTTCCTTCTAAAACGGCATTACCACCCACCCAAAGCATGACCGCTATTGCGCTAAAAATCAGAGAAATAACAACAGCAATAAGCATTGCTCGTTGACCAATTCGACTTCTTGCAACTTGGAAGGCCTCCTCAACATGCTGACCAAATGCTTTTTTCTCAAAGGCCTCTTGGGTAAAACTTTGTACTGTTTTGATTTGCTGAACAATTTCTCCTGCATAACTGCCAACATCAGCAATGCTATCCTGACTTTTTCTTGACAAGGAACGCACTCTCCTGCCGTACATTAAGA
Source organism: uncultured Arenicellaceae bacterium (assembly GCA_938002995.1). Classification (GTDB taxonomy): domain Bacteria; phylum Pseudomonadota; class Gammaproteobacteria; order Arenicellales; family Arenicellaceae; genus CALKZN01. The sequence goes on from CALKZN010000111.1 coordinate 6,679, forward strand.
TTGGCACCAATACCAAAGGCACGCAGGCTAATACCAAAACACTGAGCTTCAAATTGGTAATTAACAACATGGCCAAACCACCGATAAAAGTCAATGCTGAACGCAGAGCCATCGAAGCAGAAGAACCAATCACAGTTTGCAATAAGGTCGTGTCTGTGGTGATTCGTGATGTAATTTCTCCACTTCGATTGGTTTCAAAATAGCTAGGATTCAGTGTTAGCAAATGATCGAACACCGACTGACGAATGTCCGCTGATACCCGCTCGCCTAGCCATGACACCAAATAAAACCGCGCATAGGTTCCAATCGCCATTAGAATCGAGATGCCAATAATCAATAGCGCAGCTAGATTAAGCTGTTCGGTTGAACCTGCAACAAAACCATCATCAATCAATACTTGTACGCCTTTACCTAACGACAAAGTCACGCCTGCGGTAAAAATTAAGGCGACAGCTGCTGCATAAAGCACTTTTTTATAGCGCAGCATATAACCGATCAATTTCAACAACACCGAGTAGTTATGTTTTTTCATTTATAGGTATTACCTTTGATGCCTATTAACAACTAATTAAAAAAGGCAATTGAATCAACCTAGTCAGCCTTATGAACAGTGAGTTGAGGAAAAGGAATACCCCAGCCTTGTTCGTTACAGACTTTGACACACGCTTGCTGAATATAGCGCTCAATACGGTAATAATGTTTGGATGCAATCGAATTAATTTTCACAATCACCAAGTAATCCAAAGAAGAGGAGCCCGCTTGTTGAAATTCCACGCGAGTATCAATATCAGTGGTGCCTAAATCTGCAGTTTCCAAATAGCGTTGCACTTCTGATTGAAATTTTTCAGGAACTTCATCTAGGGCAATTTTCTGTAAGCCATAATCAACCCCGAAAACACTGGTAATTCGCATTGTTTTGGATTTAGTGAGATTAACGAATCCCGCAGCATAATAATCAGCGGTAGGCAATAACTTATTCGTGCCTTGGGCACTTTGCAGTTCTACCGCGTCAGGGCTTTGACTCATCACTTCATAAAGCCTATCTGAATCATCAACAACCCAATCACCAATGGAACTTGGAAACCATTTCTCATCTCCAATTTGTCTAGAGCGGAGCTGTTTGAGTTCATTCAAAGACAAACGCAATACACCGCGCAGCTCAGGGTTTACTAAGATCGAAAATAAATTAATAGACGCTACTCTCCATGGAACTCCATTAATAACAACAAGCTCTTGCTCTCGCACACCACCAATATTTAATAACAAACGACTTTCATCGATAAACTGAGGTAAAAAGTTACGCAAACCTAAGGCTGCTGCAAATACTAAAATAAACATCAGAGCCAACAACAACACATCGCCACGCACAAAAAATACAATCAACACACCAATGACTATCATCACTAGCATCAACAAACGTTGCGCATAGGCAATAACTCGATACGCTGTACGGTTAGAAGGCTTTAAATGTGATTTTCGTCGACGATCAATGAGTTTGGTAATTGCTTTAAAAAACAACACGATCAAAAATGAGACAAATATTGCTAGTAATAAGGTCAGCCCCCGTTCACGCGCAAATTTTTTCAATGACTCTTTGAATGTTTGAAACCACCCATCTCCTTGACCGGTGAGATTCGCTAAATTCAGTGTCGCTAATTCTTTTTTTCGAATCGCTTCTCCTTTGAGATCAGTCCATTTTTTTTCCACACCCTTCAATTGAAGATTCACACCACCTGAATGTTTTTCATCTACAACCTTTTTTATTGACTCCAATGCACGATTAGAAGCCAAAATAATAGCGTCTTGATCTGCAATAATTGTCCGTAAATTTTCTCGTTTGCGTGGTTTTTCCGTAATACCTCGAAGATTCTCCAACAAAGGTTTGACCACCAAGGTTAGTTCTTCCTGCCAATTTTTAGGATTTACTTCTGCATTAAAAACATCCAATGTGACATCGCCAATCACAATTTGTTCAAAACTTTTAACCACAATTTCTAATTCACGTGATGTCGCATCAATTGCAAAATCAAGATCCAAGTCTTCACCTGCTTTTTTGAATTGCGTTTTTAATCGAGCCAGTTCCCGTTTTTTTTCAACAATGACTAACTGTAACTCCTCCAAACGTTGTGAAGGGTTAGTATTCAAAACTTTTTTTATTGGAAAAGATGACTCCGTATCATTTCCTTTCTCCTCTTTTTCTGACTGGGCAACGCCGTTTGCCGATATAAAAAAAACGACGATAATGCTGACAAGTGCATTGATAACAACAGTTCTAAATTTACTCATAAAATACGTTTAATCTTTCAATCGCTTGGTTTAAATTTTCTATCGGAAAACCTACTCATTGTAGATAACTGATGCATTTGTAATCCTGCACAACCATTCTACACAACTACTCTGAAAAACCACTCTACAAAAAATCAATCCAGTAGATCAACAACATCTGCTAATTCACCACAACGGTCACATTCGTAACCCGGTAATTCATTGACTTTCTTTTGAAAGTCCGCAGAACGCAACACATCAACAAAGGCTTCAATTTCAGCCTGATCGCCGACGTTATCTATATAGGCCCAAAAATATGAATCTTCTGTAATCGGCAAAAATGCAAGATCGCACCTAGCGGCGGCGGCTTGAACACCAAAACCAACATCTGCCATGCCCGTTGCAACATGCGCTGCAATGGCAGAATGCGTGTATTCATGATTGCTATAACCATTTATCGTAGCCGGGTCTATTTGCGCTTCCAGTAATACTTGATCAAATAATTCACGAGTCCCAGAACGCGGTTGCCTATTCACAAAACGAATATTCTTCTTGGTCAATGCTTTTAAGGACGAAATACGATCAAAATTATCCTTAGTCATCATCAATCCTTGTTGACGCTTGATAAAACGCATCACCTTTACGCCACCTGACATCAACAATGATTGGTAACGGTGTTGTTGAGACACAATTCGTTGATGCAAAGGCAAGTGAAAACCTGCTATTTTGCAAGCACCTGAGCGCAATGCTCGCAGTGAGTCTTCAGGCCCATGATAGTGAATTTCAGCTTGATAGGTAGAAAGAAACTCTGGAACCAAAGCAACTGCATAGCCATGGCTTGCATAAATTGACAATGTTTTGATTTGATCAGCCAAAACACGATGCATTTCACCATTGAGCTCCATGGTTAGGCTTTCCATCTGGGTATGCAACCTCGCCTCAATACGTTGATCAGCTCTGAGCAAGACCTCACCTAAGGGCGTGAGTTGTGCTCCACGGCCTTGCTGTTTAGCTGCAACCGCTTGCCCGAAGAATGCTTCTGTTTCTTGCAAAATATTCCAAGCATGTCGATAGGACAATTTGCATTCTTCTGCTGCCTTCGTCAATTTTCCATATTGATAAATGCTGCGCAAAAGCGGCAATAATTTGACATGCAACAAATTGCCATCAATGTCTTCCAAACGCCAATCTGGGACGATATTTAAATTATTAATATGCATTTCAAATCATATTTAGCTTTAAAAAACCGAATGATAAACTATATGGGTTAACAGCCTATATGAACTGAAGTTCATATATTTGCTATTATAGTCAATATTAAGACAAATGTAGATATACGCATGAATAAACCTCTAACAAGCGACACAACGGTAGCAACAGCAACATTAAACGCTATTGAAAAAAATAAGCACTTAGAAGGTTCTTTATTGCCCATTTTACACCAAATACAACATTCTTTAGGCTATGTCCCCAAGGAAAGCGTGCCATCAATTGCAAAAGCGCTAAACCTTTCTCGCGCAGAAGTTCATGGCGTGGTTAGTTATTACCACACATTCACTGATCAACCTCGTGGCGAAACTATCATCGAAGTGTGTCGTGCAGAATCTTGTCAAGCAGTTGGCGGTCGAGCAATCGAAGCCGCAATCAAAGAAAACTTAGGAATTGACTATGATGAGACTACCGAAGATGGAAAGTTCACACTAGAAGCGGTCTATTGTCTTGGCAACTGCGCATGCTCACCCGCACTGCGTATGGGCGATGATATTCATGGTCGAGTCACTCCGAAGAAAGTCGATCGTCTGATCAAAAAACAGCGTGAACAGGATTAAGAGGACATCAATATGACTATACAAATTTTTACCCCTCAAGACTCAACTGCTTGCTCAGTCGGCGCCAATGACGTTGCTGAGAAAATACAAGAACTCACCCAAAGCCATGATGTTGAAATTATTCGCAATGGTTCACGTGGTTTATTCTGGCTGGAAACCTTAGTTGAAGTTAGCACAGCTGAAGGTCGCGTTGCATATGGGCCAGTCGATGAAGACGATGTCGAATCGTTACTAGAACAAGGCATGCTTGAAGGCGCTCAACAACATCCGTTGAGTCTAGGTCCAACAGAAGAAATTCCATATCTGAAAAAACAACAACGTCTAACGTTCAAACGTGCTGGCATTATTGATCCTCTTTCCATTGAAGACTATCAAGCTCACGAAGGCTTTGAAGGATTAAGAAACGCTCTAAAAATATCAGATCAAGAAATCGTAGATACTGTCAAAGAATCAGGTCTTCGCGGTCGCGGCGGAGCAGCCTTTCCAACTGGCATAAAATGGCAAACAGTTCTAGACGCAACTGCCAAAGGTGAATGCCAACAGAAATATATCGTCTGCAATGCCGATGAAGGCGACTCGGGCACCTTCGCTGATCGTCTACAAATGGAAGCTGATCCTTTTGCCTTACTAGAAGGCATGACTATTGCCGGTATCGCAGTTGGCGCTAGTAAAGGCTATATCTATCTGCGCGAAGAATACCCCCATGCTCATCAAATTCTGAACAAAGCCATCGAAATTGCCATAGAAAATAAATTTCTCGGCGATGACATCTTAGGCAGCGGCAAACCTTTTGACATTGAAGTTCGTCTTGGCGCTAAATCCTATGTATGCGGTGAAGAAACAGCATTACTAGAAAGCCTAGAAGGTAAACGCGGCGTGGTTCGCGCCAAACCACCATTACCAGCGATTGAGGGCTTATTTGGACAACCGACTGTCGTTAATAATGTGATCTCGCTCTCGTCAGTACCCATCATTCTTGCAAAAGGCGCAGAATATTATGCATCTTATGGCATGGGTCGTTCACGCGGCACAATGCCTTTTCAACTCGCTGGCAACCTCAAACAAACAGGCTTGGTTGAACTCGCTTTTGGCGCAACTTTGAACGAATTATTAAACGACTTTGGTGGTGGCAGCCAATCAGGCCAACCGCTCAGAGCTGTTCAACTTGGTGGCCCTCTAGGTGCTTATTTACCTAAAGAACAATGGGACACTCAAATGGACTATGAAGCTTTGGCTGCGATCAAAGGAGTTTTAGGTCACGGCGGTATCGTTGCTTTTGACAATACGGTAGACATGTCCGAACAAGCACGTTTTGCCATGGAATTCTGCGTTGAAGAATCTTGCGGCAAATGTACACCATGTCGTATTGGTTCAGTCCGCGGCGTCGAAGTCATCGACAAAATCCGCAGCAACAACAACCGCGATAACAATATCGTATTACTCAGCACACTATGTGACACCATGGAAAATGGTTCCCTTTGCGCAATGGGCGGCATGACGCCATTCCCAGTGCGCAGCGCACTACAACACTTCGGCGAGGATTTTCATCAAGACCCTCCTTCTCAGCTGAACAAATCTTAACCGGTGCAAAATTATGAACGACAATATTAAATGCCCCTCTTATACAAGCGTCAATCAAGCTGACGATCCTAATAAAGACTACGGCACACCCTCAGCACTGTCATATATTGATATAGAAGACCTTAAAAAAGGCGAACGGATTCTCGAAACAGTCACTGGCACTATTGATGGCAAAACGATCACCGTTCCTGCTGGCACATCTGTTATGCGCGCTGCATCTACGCTAGATGTCAACATCCCAAAATTGTGTGCCACTGACAGCATTGAACCTTTTGGCTCTTGCCGTTTATGCCTAGTCGCTATTAAAGGTCGTCGCGGCTTTCCAGCTTCTTGCACCACGCCTTTTGAAGCAGGCATGAATGTCACCACTCAAAACACAGATATTGCTGATTTACGTCGCAACGTTATGGAACTTTATATTTCCGATCACCCGCTAG
>CALKZN010000112.1 GCA_938002995.1 uncultured Arenicellaceae bacterium
CTTGAATTTTCGACACTGCATCAGCAATACCATCAACGCCTGATTGACGCTCTTTAACAGTCGTAGGCACGTTATGGTCTGGCGTCGCCAGAATACTATCTACTCTCCATGGCTTACGATTTGCTAAACGCAAACCTTCAAAAGCTTGAGGAGAAGTCACTTCATGAATGATATGACGATCGATATAAATCAATGCAGAACCATCTTCGCGCTGTTTGACTAGATGTGTATCCCACAATTTATCGTAGAGAGTTCTTGGTTTGGCGTTCATATTGCCTCTTTATATATTTAAAACCTAACAATTGTTCTGAGAATAAAATCAAGATCACTTCAATTTGAATTCGCTAACATCAAAATTAATCTACAGAAATTATTTTGAAAAATCCGCACAAAATGCTAACGTAACATTATGAAAATGAGCAGAGATCATCAACCGAATTATACCCAATCTAAAAAAGACTATCCTATTATCTGATCGAAAAAATGTCATCTACACGTCAAAAATACCGTACTAAAATTGTCGAATTCCGGCATCTATGGTTAAGTGTTGAAAATTTTATTGGCAATGCTCATCTGCCATTATTTGCCGAAGCACAAGAACTACATGAATTTATCTCCGATATTGATAGTCAAAGCAATCCACTTCATGGGGTATTACAAGAATCTTATCGCCGAGCAAAATGCTCTACATTAAATTCTTCCATTAATCCTTTCATCGTTATGGACGTACTTGGAGAAAGCTTATTCCATCAGAAAAACAGAGATGATGTTGATATCACACTTATTGATTTAATCGAGCGTATTGGTTTACACATAAGTCAGAAGTTCATTAGCAATCATCATGAACAAGTAACCAAAAAATCCACGACAACTTCATTAGAAAAATCGTCTCTACAAAAAAACAAATCCTTGCAAACCAACACTGCAATGATTGTCGACCTAGAACGGTTCCAAAAACATTAATAATTTAGCAGTTTAAGTAAGTAAAAAATTTACACATTAAGTGAGTCAGTCAAATTATTTAATCAAACCATCCTAGCATTTCATCTTCATCAATAATTTCTACACCTAACTCTTCAGCTTTACTCGCCTTGCTGCCTGGATCCGCTCCAACAATAACGTAAGAAGTTTTTTTAGATACGCTGCCTGTCACCTTAGCACCCAAGGATTGCAGCTTCTTTTTTGCATCGCTGCGACTCATTGAAGTAAATGTACCCGTCATAACGACCGTCTTTTCAGATAAAGGCAAGTCAGCTAATGATTGTTGATCGACAGGCTCTGACTCTTGCCAATGAATACCCGCTGAAACTAATGCTTGAATAATTTCTTGTTGTCGAGATTCACGCAGAAAATCATGAATAGATTGCGCCATAATAGGACCAATATCAGGAATCGCTTCAAGCGTCTCCACAGATGCCGACTGAATTGCAATCAGAGTGCCAAAATGATCAACTAATTGCTGTGCAGTGGCTTCACCGACTTGCGGCATACCCAATGCAAATAAAAACCTAGCCAGCTCAGTTGCTTTACTTTTCTCCAATGATTCAATCAAATTTTCAGCCGATTTCTCAGCAAAACGTTCTAGCTCCACAAGCTGTTCAATCCGTAAATGATAAAGATCTGGCACGGTAGACACCAAACCTTCATCAATCAGTTGTTCAACAATTTTTTCTCCCAAACCATCAATATCCATCGCCTTACGTGAGGCAAAATGTTTCACACTCTGCTTGAGTTGTGCTCCACAAATTATACCTCCCGTGCAACGAGCAACAACGCCACCCTCTTTAACTTCAATTGGAGAATCGCATACTGGACACTGCCGAGGAAATTCAAATGAAACCCCACTATCTGGACGCAATGAATGATTTACTGAAACTATTTGAGGAATGACATCACCGGCACGACGCACTATTACTGTATCACCCGCTTGAATATTCAGGCGTTCCATTTCTTGTTGGTTATGCAATGTCACATTTGACACCGTAACTCCACCGACAAAAACAGGCTTCAAGCGAGCAACAGGCGTTATTGCACCTGTTCGACCAACTTGTACCTCAATGTTTTCAACAGTAGTACTTTTTTCTTGAGCTGGAAATTTGTGAGCCAATGCCCACCTTGGGGCTTTAGCAATATAACCAAGCGATTTTTGCCAATCTAGACGATCAACTTTGTAGACAATACCATCTATTTCATAATCCAAAGTATCACGCGACTTACTAAGCGACGAAAAATAGCTCAGGCATCCCTTTGAGCTTTTGACTTTTTCTATCTCAGGACATATACGAAAACCATAATTAGTCAGCCCTTCAAGTGTCTCTGAATGAGTTTTAGGTGCCCATCCTTCAACTAAACCCACGGAATAGCAATATATTTCCAAGGGCCTTTGAGCAGTAACTTTAGAATCTAATTGCCGCAAGCTACCTGCGGCAGCATTACGAGGATTAACAAATGTTTTCTCGCCTTTATCAATTTGATTTTGATTGAGCTTTTCAAAACCTTTTTTATCTATAAAAATCTCACCACGCACCTCCAAAACAGAAGGGACCGGCAAGTTGCTAGACAAACATAATTCAAGAGGAACGCTACGAATCGTACGAACATTTTCAGTCACATTTTCGCCAGTTTTCCCATCACCTCGTGTTGCAGCGCGAATTAATATGCCGTCCTGATACAACAGACTCACTGCCAAGCCATCTAATTTAGGTTCAGCAATATAGTCAATCAAGGTGTTTTCATCTAAATCTAAGCCTTCTCGATTACGTCTGTCGAATTGCTCGATATCATCATCTGAAAAACCATTACTCAACGACAACATCGGCATCAAATGTTTAACACTTTCAAATTTATCTAGCGCTTGTCCGCCCACTCTTTGAGATGGAGATGTTGGAGTTCGTAATTCAGGGAATTGCTCTTCCAAGGCCATCAACTTTTGCATCAACTGGTCATAGTCATAATCACTGACACTAGGTTGATCTAAAACATAATATTCATGATTATATTTTTCGAGTAAAGCAACTAAACCACTATGCTCAGAGCGAGCGCCATCATTAGCCATTATTATGATTAGAACAATTTTTTACATATTTCTGAGCCAGGCACCAAACCATCTAAACTCATTTCTTTTTCTATCGTGGCAATTTGTTCTGCAATTTTATCCAAGGTACGGGAAGTCATATTACGAGCATGTTTATCCACTATTTTCCCATCCATCCATGCTGCTAGTTTCCGTGCATCTTTTATCATAGAGTCAAAGGCTTCGGTTGGCATTTTAACCAATGGTACATTCATAAAAACAACAATTTCATCCACTTGGAATGGGTCACGAGTTGAAGCAGGAATATACTCCCCATCAGTATCCGCTAAAGCTAAAGAATATCTCAATGAACTGTGCTCACCTACTTTAGCAAAACGCCCAAACACACCATTTTTAGCAGGGAGCATTTGTAAGTCTTTGGTGCAACTTTTGATATCTGTAGAGCGAAAACCCTTGCGCCTTTTAGGGATAATATTACAAACAACCATTGCATCATACTTTCGAGCAAGCTCATCAAGCATGCGGCCCTTATCCACAGACTCATCAACATCCATTGAAAATTCCATTTTCTTATTAAGATCATCGGCCATTTCAATAGCCAGTGTAGAAAACGTATTTGATTCTTTACGGGTCATTGCGCCGGTTTTATCCGCTAACTGTAAGGAAACCGCTATATCATCAAACTGATCTTCTTGATCAGCTTGTTCAATATCTTCCCACAACTGTGTCAGTGTATTTTTGCCGTAAATTCCAATATGCCTAGTAAACAAATAATCATACTTACGATATACGATGAGCGTTTTATCTCGTAAAACTGGCTCAGGGCTAGATATTTTTGCGACAATTTCAATTGCGTTTGCACCCGCCTTGAATTCTTTCTTAGACGTATGCAGTTCTTGCTGCGAAGAAGTCGGCCTCTCTACATCAGCAGACACCTCTGGCGTATCTTCTACTACGTCTTTAATATCAGATAATTCAGGTTCCGGTTCGGAGTACAAACTTTGTCCGTCCAACAAGTCTTGCTGCGCATCTTCTTCTACGAGTTTAGCTTTATCAACCTGATCCGTTTTGTGAACTTGTTCAGATAATGCTTGAGCTATCTCATCTTGAGACACTTGCTCATTATTCGTTTCCTTAGCAGCATATTCTTCAGCGAGCCTCTCCAAAGGCGCTGGAAAATCACTATTTTCCATAACAGCTTCTGCGCTTATAACTGCTTGTGTTGCCTCAATTCTTTCAAGGTCAGGCTTGCTTGGCTCTACACCTTTTTCATTGTCTTGAATGTTAGCAGTAACCTTATCCGCACTTGGATTTACTCCCTCTTCAACACCTTTGGATAATGTTGGAGCAACTCTATTATTCTTAGGTAAAACCTCTTCAGCTTGTGGTTTCACAGAGTCAATAATGGAGGACACTTTGGCAGTCACACCACCTACAGTCATGCTTGAATCTTCAGTCACTAAGCCTTGATTATCTTCAGACTTCTTGCGCTTAAATTTATTCCAAAAAGGTTCTTTAGGCTCTGCAGACTCTATAGGTTCGGTCGTTATCTCTCCATTTTGTTTCTTAAGCAGTAACACTGAATAAGCATAGATAACAAGAAAAAGGGCAATTCCAGACAATAAAAAGGTAACAAACAACATAATTCTATAACTTAACAGACTGGTTCATAGGTCAACTAACAGCCATCGCTGCAGCTTCTTCAACATCTACTTGCACAACTCGTGAACAACCAGGTTCCGTCATTGTGACACCGACAAGAATTCCAGCAACTTCCATAGTGATCTTATTGTGAGTTATATACAATAGCTGAGTATGCTCACTAAGTTGCTGCAAAACCTTACTATAACGTTCAACATTTGCATCATCCATTGGCGCATCAACCTCATCTAACACACAAAAAGGTGCGGGATTCATTTCAAAAAATGCAAAAATTAACGCCACAGCAGTTAATGCTTTTTCACCACCAGAGAGAAGATGAATAGTACTGTTCTTTTTACCTGGAGGCCTTGCCATAACAGTAACACCTGTTGTTAACATATTGTCATCCGTTAACTCCATGTAAGCCTCACCATCTCCAAACAATCGAGGAAAGAATTGTTTGAAACCATTATTCAAACGCTCAAAAGTATCTTTAAACCGTGTGCGCGTTTCTCGATCAATTTTAGCAATTGCTTTTTGCAGAGTATCCATGGCATCTAACAGGTCTGCTTTTTGTTTATTGAGATAGTCAGCACGTTCTGAACATTCCTCATATTCTTCAATTGCTACTAAATTAACTGGCCCAATTTTTTCGATCTTATTTTGTAATGATTCTATTTTTTCAGTACATAAGCGAACAGTAATTACATCTTCACTCTCTTCAAGTTCCAAAGCTTGTTTGCGCAAGTCTTCATCATCAGCCGATAAATCATCGGCATAGCCATCACGCTTGACTAAAATTTCTCGTTGCACGAGACGTGCTTCTTCTAGTTTGTTACGCACTTGTTGAAGCATTTGGTCATAAGAGCTGCGTTGTTGACTGATTTCTCGCATTCTATTTTCATGCTCAGACAACGCAGAACGCTCCTGAGAGAGTTCTTTTTCAACCAACAATCGCTGTTCTAACAATTCACTCAATTGCTCTGTCATTAACTCAGCAGGATCTTCCGCTGCCGTTAATGTTTGTAACTCACCTAAACGATCTCCCTGCTGTGTTAGCTGCGCGGACATTCGTTCAATACTTTGCTCTAAAGAGGAGCGTTGACTCAAAAAATTGCTTTGCATCGCTTGAAAACTCTGCATAGCTTCACGAGCAGATTGCTCGATGCTTCGTGCTTCTTGTAAAGCACTTGAGACAATATCTCGTGTTCTTTGCAATTCAACTCGACTCTGATCAAACTCATGTGCTGCTGCTGTGGCTTGCTCTAACTTTTCTTTTGAGATCGCTAAAGCATCAGAGTTGGATGATAGTTCTTGTGTTAATTCTGTTAATTCAATATTGAGTTGTTCGCGACGAGTAATCCATTCAGCGCTTTTTGCTTCAATCGCTGCATATTCGCGTTGCTTGTTTTGTAGTTCTTGATTTTTTTCACGAAACGTTGATCGCAACTGTTGACGACGCTCTTCAAGTTCAACTAAGGCTTGTTTTTTGAGCTCCCCTTTTTCGCGCACTTTCTCACATTGCAACTCATCAACAGCAACATTTTTTTCCAAGGCTTCAATTTCTGCTTCTTGCAATAACAATCCTTGCGATTGACGCTCTGAAGCACCTAAACTAACCCAGGTTTTACTCAAAACTTCACCCGTCTTGGTCACAATCATTTCATGTGGCTCAAGCTTTGCTTGCCATACAAAGGCTTCTTCCAATGATTCAGCTGCATAGGCCGCATAGACCCATGCAGGTAAACTTGATGCTTTAGCTATTTTTTCTATAAGTCGAGGAAATTTACCTTTGGGCAAATCATCAATGTTTGTTGCAATATAAGCATTAACACCCGCACCTTCTGGAAGTTCATGTTCACTTAATTCTTGCAAAGACGAGACTTCATAGGCCGTCAAGCGGTCACCTAGCGATGTTTCAACGGCTAATTCCCAACCGCTTTCAACTTCCAAACTATCCACCAAGCGAGGAGCTTCATTTAAGCCTCTAGCGCTCAACCATTGAGTTAAATCTTTATCATCAGCACCCAAAGTTCTGGCACGCATCTCTAACAATGAAGTTAATCGTGAACTATCACCTTGCAGTCTCTGACGAACAGTATTGTAATCATCCCGTAAGCGTTCAATCTCAGCTCTTAAAGACACTACATCAGCATCAATACTTGTCAGTTGAGCCTCCATTGCTGCAGACTCTTCGGTTGCTTGTTCAGCAGCGAGTTTTAATTCATCAATCGCTTGAGTATCAATATTCCCTTCAATTTCAGCCAGTAAGCCTTGCGTGCGAGCCTGTCGATCAGTCGCTTGCTCGATGGCTCGCCTCAAACTATCAATCAAACCAGAATGATGGCTTCGCTCTCTTTCTGGTTCCATTGACTGACTTGCCAATAAATCCCAACTCTCTTGCCATTCATGATGTTTTTGCTCTGCTTCTTCAAGAGTCGCCATCGCCACTTGATGAGATTCCATCACTTGCTCAGACTGCGGAGAAGCTTCATAAATTTGTTGCTTAATTTCTGACAAGCGCAACTCATCACTTGCCAATAGACGTTGAGAATCATGCTGAGTCTCAAGAATTCGCTCTAATTCGGATTGCTGTAGTTTACGAGATTCACGGCTATGTTGAATTTGCTGTTCCAACGCTGAAACTTCACCACCAAGTTCATAGTAACGAGCTTGCACTTGATTAACTTTCTCAGTGAGTTCAATCTGTTGTTCACGTAAACTTTCTATACCTGTCTCAGCACCTTGCTGATCA
>CALKZN010000113.1 GCA_938002995.1 uncultured Arenicellaceae bacterium
CGAGTTTTCCACATCTCTGGAAGTTCGGCATCCTCTTGAAATCTGCACCAGTAAAGTTGTCGTACTCTCGGTCTAGCGGTAAGACTTGGTTTTACTTTTGGAGGGGTATCAGCATCCGTGCTTCGTTTTGAGTTCATTATTGGTTAGCGGTTATTGAGCTAGTTAAGTACTGAATGATGATGCCACGTTTTAATAAACTTCAAAAGACTAGATAATGTTTTTGTGGTCGATCAGGTTAATGCATAGCGAATTTACAATTTTTCTAGCGCAATTAGTTTGCGTTAATTGTTACATAAAGCCTTATTTTAAAACGCTTAAAAGTTCCGGCTCTGGGCACCATTAAAAAATAGTAGACTTATTGCTCGATTTTTTTGAGTAATTTATCGTCATGGATGACAAGAATTAATTTCTTTATTTAATTCTTTTTCAAAAGTTTAAGTTGAATTATGATTATCTTTAGATATGATATAATGTATCATCTATTGAGGGTACATTATGGCTTCATCTAAATTGCTCGACAGAGTTGCACAAAAGTATAAAAGCAAAGGCATTTCTCTGACTGAAAAGCGACAAAAAATACTCGCGGTTCTTTTAAATGCAAAGCAAGCGCTTTCTGCATATGACATTGTTGATGCCTATAAAGAAGAGTTCAATCAATCAATACCTGCAATGTCAGTTTATCGAATTTTAGACTTTTTGATGGAAATTGATCTTGTGCATAAATTGGAATCTGTGAATCAATTTTTGGTTTGTGAACATGCCGCTTGTGAGCATGAGCATGCAAAAGCACAATTTTTGATTTGTGATGATTGCCATTCCGTTCAGGAAATAAGCGTTGATAAGAGTGTGTTTAATACCTTGAGTAATAGCGTTGCCAATTCAGGTTTTTCCTTAAGGCCATTGCAATTAGAGTTGCACGGCACTTGCTTAGCCTGTTCAGAAAATTAATTCGATTATCTGATAGTCATGTGAGATTACATGCATTAGAAAGTACATGTTTATCTCTAGCGTTTAACCAATAAACTTTAAATTATTCATGAAAAAATATCTTATAGCACTGAGTTGTCTTATGTTGAGCATGGTTGTAAATGGCTCAGAAAAGGATCATAACCATTCTAAACATGGTTCTTCAGAAAAAAAAGTAAAGCATTCAGCGCATGAGCATGGCGTTGCAGAAATGAACTTAGCGCTGCTTGGTAGGGAAGTTCAAATTGAAATATCAACGCCATCATTCAACTTGCTAGGTTTTGAGCATGAGCCAAATACAGCTGATCAAAAAGCAACATTATCTCGCGCAGAAAAAGCTATGAAAGCGCCATCTACATTATTCACCTTTGAAGGAGCAAAGTGTGCTGTAGAGCATGTATCGATCAAAAGTCCTTTTGAACAAGAAGGGCATGGCGATGAGCATAAACATGAAGATGAACACAAACATAAAGAGAATAAAAAGGCAGCTCATGCACACAAGAGTGAAGATAATAAAGCTGAAGCAGATGAATCATCTCATAGCGAATATATGTTGATCTATCATTTCGAATGTGAAAGTTCAGAGGAAAATTTAAAAATTAACGCAAGTGGCTTATTTTCAAACTTTCCTAATTTCTCAACAATAAGAACGCAATGGTTATCAGATAAGAAACAAGGGTCAGCTAAATTAACATCGAAAAATAGTCAATTATCGATAAAATAATTGCCAATATGAATGAATCATTAGTTCAAATCAACGAAATGGGTTTTCGTTGGTCAAAACAACAACAAGAGATTCTATCTATTGACGAATTTTCAATTGATAGAAAACAACACGTATTCATCCAAGGTAATAGTGGCAGTGGCAAAACTACCTTATTGAACTTGTTGTGTGGGATTAATACCTGCACTCGAGGCTCTCTTAGTGTGTTGGGCAATGATTTAAAAACACTTTCAAGTCAAAAGCGAGATCTATTTCGCGGCAATCATTTAGGTGTTATTTTTCAACAGTTTAATTTGCTACCATTTTTATCTGTCAAAGAAAATATTCAGTTGCCATGTGGTTTTTCCGAGAAAAAACGACAAAATATTGATGATATGTCTGAGGAGGTGTCACGTTTGTTGGATGCCTTAGATTTATCTTCATCATTAGCAAACACAGCTATCACTGAACTTAGCGCTGGGCAACAACAACGAGTCGCTGTGTGTCGTGCATTGATCGGTTCTCCTGAGTTAATCATTGCAGATGAGCCAACTTCAGCATTAGATGTGAAGAATCGCGATAGATTTTTACAATTGCTGTTTCAAGAAGCAAACAATCACGACAGTACAGTTGTGTTTGTAAGTCACGATCCTAGTATTGCTCATCATTTCTCTAAGATGATAGAGCTATCTGACATTAATTCGCTAAATGGCATATGAAAACCCTTTTTCTACTTGCTAGTAAAAGTGCTTGGGCGAGAAGGGGAAGCCTTTTTCTTGCTGTGTTATCGATCGCTATAAGCGTGACATTATTGCTTGGTGTAGATATGACTCGCAAGCAAGCAAAAAATAGTTTTTTGAACACAATTTCGCAAACCGATTTAATTGTTGGTGCACGATCAGGTCCAATTAATTTATTGCTTTATAGTGTTTTTAGACTGGGCAATGCTACCAATAATATTTCATATGATGCCTACCAGAGGATCGCTACAGATTCACGAGTAAAGTGGACAATCCCATTATCTTTGGGTGATTCTCATAAAGGTTTTCGTGTGCTTGGCACGACTCAAGATTACTTCAAATTTTATCGCTATGCAGATAAGCAGGCTTTATCCTTTGCTGTGGGAGGACAGTTTGATGACCTTTATGACGCGGTGATTGGTGCAGAGGTTGCTAAGAAATTATCTTATAAAGTAGGGCAATCTATAGTGTTGTCTCATGGCACTATTTCAACAGATTTTGCTGAGCATAAAGATAAACCTTTTCGGGTGGTGGGTATTCTTGAAGCAACAGGTACGCCTGTGGACAGAAGCGTGCATGTTTCTTTGGAAGCCATTGAAGCGATACATATTGATTGGCGATCTGGTGCGCGCTCTCAGTTAAAAATTGATGCAAAACAAGCACGTAAATTTGGTTTGAAACCTAATAATTTGACTGCAGTGATGGTCGGCTTAAACAAACGTACCCAAACATTTGTCGTGCAACGAAATATCAATGATGATGAACAAGAAGCATTATTAGCAATCATTCCTGGTACCACGCTTTCTCAATTGTGGCGAACCCTAGGACATTTTGAAACTGTACTATTGGCAGTGTCATTGCTTGTTTTGGTAGCAGGCTTATTAGGAATGTTGACGATGCTTTTATCAACATTGAATGAACGTCGTCGTGAAATGGCTGTTTTAAGAGCCGTTGGCGCGCATGCTTATCAAATCCTTTTGCTATTTATAATTGAAGCATTTTTAATGGTATTATTGGGTTGTTTGCTTGCTATGGGAATGCTTTTTTCTTTGTTACACATCATGCAGCCTATTTTATTGGAAATGTATGGATTTAATTTATTGTTAAAAGGCTTAGATTCTCAACAATTGCTTTTATTATTGTCGGTGCTAGTAATTAGCGTAGTATTCAGCCTAATTCCTGGATTTATTGCCTATAAACGTTCGTTACAAGATGGCCTTACGGTGAGATTATGAAGAAAAGATTATTACTTTTATGTGTTTTTTGCGCTATTGCTGCTTGCGATAATTCATCTGCTTTATCAGGTCAGAGTAAGAAAAGTGACACACTTTCTGCCGATGCGGCAAAAAAATACTCTACTGAAGAATTGCTAGGAAAAACTCTTGAAGAGTATGAGCTGTTTGAAAAAGAACAACAAAAAAAGGCTGAAGCTAGTCAAGCTCAAACGCAACCAGAAAAAATGCTTAAAAATGGTTTCCTTGAACTTGCATGGGAAGACTTGGTTGCACCAGGCTACGATGCAGACAGTATCATTGAAAAATATAGCCCATTAATCGATAGTTTAGAACATGGTAGCAATGATGCATTGAAGCTATATAAGAAAATGGATGAAGAGTTTAACAATGCTCCTGCAAACCCTAAGTTAGCCGATCAAAAGGTTAGTATCCCAGGCTTTATTGCTCCTCTTGAGCAGCTCAATGGCATGATTACTGAATTTTTATTAGTTCCTTATTTTGGCGCATGTATCCATATGCCGCCACCGCCTTCAAATCAAACCTTATATGTCAAAGTTGCCCCTGACTTTGCAATTCGCAACGAAGATTCTTATGAGCCAATATGGGTGTCTGGTAAGTTGAGTGTCAGTAAAACAGCAACTGATATAGGGACTGCTAGCTACCAAATTGAAGATGCCTTAATTTCTAAGTATTAGAAATAACGCTAAAGCCTTTAAAAGCTAAGTTGGTTTTAAAGTAGCTGTTGATTAACGTTCTATGAGTTCTGCATCAATGATCCTAGCTCCACACAATTGTTATGGTTTATCGCAGGCATTAACGCTGTTATTTTGACTTTCACTCACTCCTGTTTTTGTTGAATCAATTCAGTCAATACAGAGGAATTAGGGTTAACCTTCTTGGCAAAGCAATTGCATTGAATGTATTAAGTTCAATGCCAAGTATTGAGATATTAAAATGGGATGATTTTGTTCAATTAAACAGGAAGTAAATAGGCTTGAAAAATCGCTTATTAATAGAAAGAAATTTTCTTTTCAGTTATTCGTGTTTTACGGTTGTGTTACTCACTTTGAATGGATAGAATGCGCGCCACTCGTTGCGGGATGGAGCAGTCTGGCAGCTCGTCGGGCTCATAACCCGAAGGTCGTAGGTTCAAATCCTACTCCCGCTACCAATTTTTATTTTTATAGAATTGTTCAACGAGTAATGTATCTGATTTTCGTGGTTTTATTCGGTTCTATATGGTTGCATTCGTGCAATTGAATCGCTAGAATACGCGGCACTCGATGCGGGGTGGAGCAGTCTGGCAGCTCGTCGGGCTCATAACCCGAAGGTCGTAGGTTCAAATCCTACCCCCGCTACCAATTACTCAGGCATTAGCCTTTGAGTAACGTTGGCAGCCTCGCTTTGAGCGGGGTTTTTTTGTGCCTAGGTTTTTTTTGAATATTAAATTTATTAAGTAATAACAGGCACTTGTAAGAATTTTACATGCGTTAGCTCATTGTTTTAATATACATATAGCTAAGGCTACATATGAGGTAGTAAATGGCATTAACGATGACAGCAATACATGAGATGTTAGCTCCAGGTGCAAAAGCACTAGGTTATGAACTCGTGGCTGTTGAACTGGGTGGTGGTGATACATCAGTACTTAGTTGCTATATTGATTCTGAAAACGGCATTGGTGTTGACGATTGCGCTAAGGCAAGTCGCCAATTCAGTGCAATTTTAGACGTTGAAGATCCAATTTCTAGTCGCTACCTCCTAGAAGTGTCTTCACCTGGATTAGATCGTCCACTAGTCACGCTTGAACATTTTGAACAATCCATAGATAAAAAGATCAAAGTAAAGTTAGCAATGCCTATTGATGGTCGAAAAAGATTTACCGGTATTGTTAAAAGCATCAACAAAGAAGAGGGCAATGAAACCGTTGTTCTTGAGGTTGATGAAGAAGAATTTGAATTGACGGTTGCAGATATGGACAAAGCACGATTAGTGCCTGACTATAGCGTGCTGCCTTCAATTGATTAACTATTTATATTTAAGTACTAAACTGAATTAAACGGAAAAAGAGGCTTTAAATGGCGAACGAAATTTTATTGATGGCCGATGTGTTATCCAGCGAAAAAGGCGTGGAAAAGCAGGTTATTTTTGAAGCAATCGAAGCTGCATTAGCAACTGCAACGCGTAAACGTCACCGTGAAGACATCGAAGTTCGTGTCAATATTTTTCAAGATTCGGGTGATTATGAATCATTTCGTCGTTGGGAAGTGATTGCTGAAGATGAAGAAATCGAGTTTCCAACCAAACAAATGACCTTTGGTGCGGCTGAAATAATGGAGCCTGGCATTCAAGTAGGTGAATTTATTGAAGAAGAGCTTGAGCCTGTCGAGTTTGGCCGAATTGCTGCTCAAGCGGCAAAACAAGTTATTTTACAAAAAGTCCGCGAAGCAGAACGTAATCGTGTTGCAGCTGAATATGAACCAAAATTGAATGGTTTAATTTCAGGTGTTGTCAAACGTGTTGAACGTGGTGACATTATTATTGATGTTGGTGGTGTAGAAGCATTACTGCCTCGTTCAAAAATGATTCCTCGCGAAGGTTTGCGTCCTGGTGATCGTATTCGCGCAATTCTTATTGATGTGCGAGTTGCCAATCGTGGTCCACAATTAGTTTTAGATCGTATTACTTCTGATTTGGTATTGAAGCTTTTCCGTTTAGAAGTTCCAGAAGCAGGCGAAGGTATCATTGAAATTTTGAGTGCTGCTCGTGACCCTGGTTTACGTGCAAAAATTGCCGTCAGATCACATGATAGTAAAGTCGATCCTGTCGGTGCCTGTGTAGGTATTCGTGGTTCTCGTGTTCAAAGTGTTTCTAACGAAATTGGCGGCGAACGTGTTGATATTATCAAATGGGCAGATGACCCTGCGCAATTTGTGATCAATGCACTTGCTCCCGCTGAAGTTGAATCAATCATGTTGGATGAAGACAAAGGCACAATGGATGTCGTTGTTGATGAAGATAATTTATCTCAAGCAATTGGCCGTGGTGGTCAAAATGTACGTTTAGCCTCTGAGCTGACAGATTGGGATATCAACATCATGAGTCATGAACAAGCCAACGAAAAAGTTGAAGAAGAAAGTGTTGAAATTCGTAAAGAGTTCATTGAAAAGTTAGATATTGGCAATGATGTTGCTAGTATTTTGGTTCAAGAAGGTTTTACGCAACTTGAAGAAGTCGCTTATGTGCCAAGAGAAGAGCTTCTTGCGGTTGAAGAGTTTGATGAAGCATTAGTTGATGAACTTCGTAGCCGTGCTGAAGATGCACTAGTCACATTAGCTATCTTACGCGAAGAGCAATTAAAAGATGCTCAACCAGCAAAAGACTTATTAGAAATGGAAGGGATGGATGAGCCTACAGCTAGATTCCTTGCCCTAAACGACATCAAAACGATGGAAGATCTAGCCGAATGTGCTACTGATGACATCATCGATATTGATGGTATTGATACAGAGCGTGCAGAAACTTTGATTATGACAGCTCGTAAACCTTGGTTTGAAAACGCAGAAAGTTAGATAAGCATCTACAGCGTAACAAACAACAATTATTAGCGACTGAATTTTACTGAGGCCATATGTCTACAATCACGATTAGAAAATTTGCAGAACAAATCAAACTAGACCCTGAACGTCTAGTTAAACAGCTTGGGCAAGCAGGCGTCAAAGGCAAAGGTGTCGATGATGTGCTTGACGATACTGAAAAACGTCAGCTACTTGAATTTTTACGTGGTGGTGGTACAGCGGCGGTTAACGAAGAAAGCGAAGCTACAATGACATTAAATTCTAGCCCGCGTGCAAAAATTACTGTTAATCGTAAGACGACTTCCGAAATTCAACAAACATCACGAACGGGTACAACACGTACTGTTCAGGTTGAAGTTAAGAAAAAGCGAACATTTGTTAAAAAGGAAGTGTTGCTAGAGCAAGAGAAACAACGCTTACAAGAAGAGCAAGCCGAAGTAGTCAGACAACAAGCTGAAACAGATGCTGCGGAAACAGCTCGTATAGCTGAAGAAGCCCGTTTATTGGCAGAAGAGGCGGAAAAAGCAGCGACTGAACAAGAAGCAATTGCTGCGGAAGAGTCACGTAAAGCCGAAGAAGCGGCAGAAAAAGCACGTGCTGATGCAGAGTCTCAAGAAGAAGGCCGCCGCAAAGCTGCAGCTGAAGAAGCAGCTAAAGAAGCAGAAGCAGCCGCTAAAAAAGCGGAAGAAGAAGCAGCGGAAGCAGCTAAAGCGACTGAGGCAGCAGAAAAAGTTACTAAAGCAGCAACACAAAAAGTAGAAAAAGCAGAAGAAGAACAAGAAAATCTTGTTATTCGTCGTCGTGTACCTCTTAAAGAAGGTGAGCGTCGTATGCCTCGAGCGATTGTGGATGCGCCAAAAATTTCACTAGATCGTTTAAGGTCAGGCCGTGATAAGCCAAAACCTGCAGCGTCTAAGGATGATAAATCTAAAACGCCAGCAGCTACAACTGCTGATGATCGTCGTAAAGGTAAAAAAGGTGGCCGTGGTGGTCGCGTAGAATTACATGTTGCTAAAGAACGCAAATTACGTTCTCGCGCGGGTAAAATTAAAACAGTATCAGGTGAACAACACAACTTTGAAAAACCGGTCACTCCTGTTGTTCGTGAAGTTGAGATTCCAGAAAACATTAGTGTTGGCGATCTTGCTCAAGCAATGGCAGTTAAATCAAATGAAGTGATCAAATTGTTATTCAATATGGGCACGATGGTAACTGCCAATCAACCGCTAGATAAAGATACGGCGACTCTAATTGTCGAAGAAATGGGTCATACGCCTATTGCATCTAAACAAGCAGATCCAGAGGCTTTTATTGCTCAACAAGAAATTGAGATTGATGAAAGTAGTTTTGAGCCTCGAAGCAGTGTTGTTACCGTTATGGGTCACGTTGACCACGGTAAAACCTCGTTGTTGGATTATATTCGTAAAGCAAAAATTGCTGCAGGCGAAGCTGGTGGAATCACACAGCATATCGGCGCATATAAAGTTGAAACATCAATGGGTGCGGTTACTTTCTTAGACACTCCAGGGCACGAGGCGTTCAGCGCCATGCGTGCTCGTGGTGCTCAGGCTACCGATTTGGTTATTTTGGTAGTTGCTGCTGATGATGGTGTTAAGCCACAAACGATTGAAGCAATTCGTCACTCTAAGAATGCGAACGTGCCAATGATTGTTGCGGTTAACAAGATTGATAAAGAACAGGCTGATTTAGATAAAATAAAACAAGAACTTGCCTCTGAAGATGTGATTCCTGAGGATTGGGGCGGTGATGTGCAAATCATTCCTGTTTCAGCACATACGGGTGAAGGTGTTGATAAGTTACTTGATGCATTGGCATTGCAAGCAGAAATTCTAGAATTAAAAGCCCGTCCAACTGGACCAGCAACAGGTGTAGTTGTTGAGGCAAAGTTAGATAAAGGTCGTGGAGCACTTGCCACAGTACTTGTTCAACAAGGAACCTTGAATGCTGGAGATATTGTTCTTTTGGGACAAGAAACCGGTAAGGTTCGTATGATGCTCGATAGTGCAGGTAAATCAATTAAATCCGCTGGGCCATCAACACCTGTTGAAATTCAAGGCTTAAGTGGTGTTCCTGCTGCTGGCGACGAAATGTTAGTCGTTAGCGATGAGCGTAAAGCCCGTGAAGCTGCTCAGTTCCGTCAAGCACAAGAGCGTGAAACACGTCTAGCTCGCCAGCAAGCTGCAAAGCTTGAAAACATGTTCCAGAACATGAAAGATGGTGATGTTAAAACGGTTAATGTTCTGATTAAAGCGGACGTTCAAGGTTCGATCCAGGCTTTGCAAGAATCATTGGTTAAACTATCAACTGATCTTGTGAAAGTTAGTGTTGTGCACGGCATGGTTGGCGGCATTAACGAATCTGACATCAACTTAGCAATGGCTTCTTCTGGTTTTGTTGTGGGCTTTAATGTCCGTGCAGATGCAGCGGCGCGTAAGCTAGCTGAAGCAGAAAATATCGAAATTCGTTACTACAAAATTATCTATGACGTGATTGATGACTTAAAAGCTGCGATGGAAGGCATGCTTGATCCGGAAATCAAAGAAAACGTCTTGGGCCATGTTGAAGTTCGTGATGTCTTCCGTGTTGCTAAACTAGGCGCAGTTGCTGGTTGTTTTGTGACAGAAGGTATCGTGCGTCGAAATGCAATGGTGCGAGTACTTCGTGAAGATGTAGTGATCTTTGAAGGCAATATTGATTCATTGAAACGTTTCAAAGAAGACGCAACTGAAGTGAAGTCAAATATGGAATGTGGTATCGGCGTGAAAAACTACAACGACATTAAAGCTGGCGACAAATTAGAGATATTCGAAACTGTTGAGGTCAAAGCGACACTTTAATGCTTATGCATTAATAAAGTGTTACTAAATTAACCTATGGCCAATGCTAGAGAATTTCCTCGCAGCGATCGTGTTGCTCAAGCCGTTAGTCGCGGCTTGGCAAACTTGCTTCAATTTGAAGTTAAAGATGCTCGAGTGAATCGTTTGTCTGTGGTTGAAGTGACAGTGACGCGCGATTTGCGTCATGCCACTATTTTTGTGTTTGGCTCACAGATTTCAAGCGATGAAGACTCAGAAATATGTATGCGTGCTCTTGACCGTGCAAAGCCTTTTTTAAAGCGCCAACTATCACAAACGATGGATATGCGTCGTTGCCCTGATTTGCACTTTAAGTATGACCATTCGATTGTACGTGGCCAAGAACTCAGCTCATTGATAGATTCTGTGATTGCAAAAGATGCTAAAAACGCGGAAAAAGATTCTGAAGACGAATAAATAAGAAGTGAAAACTTCAAGCCATTATTCTAATGGTTGTTAAATGATCAATTTATAAAAATTAATGGTTTATTGATTCTATGGTCAAACATCGTGGTGATAATATTTGTGGTGTTTTGTTGTTAGATAAACCTACGGGCCGTTCTTCTAATTTTTATTTGCAACGCGTTAAGTATCTTCTTAATGCTAAAAAGGCAGGTCACACAGGAAGTCTTGATCCATTGGCAACGGGTCTCTTGCCTATTTGCTTTGGCAAAGCAACCTGCATATCAGAATACTTCCTCCACTCTGAAAAGTCCTACGAAGCGGTCATACAACTAGGTGTGACAACCGATTCGCATGATTGCGACGGTGACATTGTTGAGCATCGTGATGTGGATGTTTCTGAACAACAATTTCAAGCCTCCTTGGAAGGATTTCGTGGCGAAATAGAACAAATTCCACCGATGGTCAGTGCGCTAAAACATAATGGCCAACCTTTATATAAAATGGCTTTGAAGGGCAAGAAAATTGAACGCAAGCCACGTAAAATGACAGTTCACGCTTTAACAGGAGAGTTAATAGAAAATAATCAAGCAAAATTAGATGTGCGTTGCTCAAGTGGTTTTTATGTCAGACAGCTAGCAGCAGATATTGGCGAAGTATTAGGCTGTGGTGCTCATATTATTGCTTTGCGACGTACAACAAGTAAGTACCTGTCTCTTGAAGGTGCAATAAGTTTCGAGCAATTGCAGAAGGAGTTTTATGCGGTTGCGGATGATGACGAAAAGAAAAAAGCGTATTTGAAAGAAATACTATTGCCAGCTGAGGATTTATTGAAGTCTTT
>CALKZN010000114.1 GCA_938002995.1 uncultured Arenicellaceae bacterium
GATTGTATAGGCCATAAAAAAGGGTTAAAGCAGAACTTTAACCCTTTTGTTAAATAAGCCAAGTGTCTCTTGGCTAATGTTTCTTCTTTTTAGGCATGTACAAGTCAGTAATGGTGCCTTCATAAACCTCTGCCGCCATTGCTACTGTTTCTGAAAGCGTTGGGTGCGGATGAATAGTGAGGCCTAAATCTGCCGCATCAGCGCCCATTTCAATGGCTAAGCCGATTTCAGCAATCAGATCGCCTGCACTAGTGCCGACAATGCCGCCGCCTAATACGCGGTGTGTTTTTGGGTCAAATAAGACTTTAGTTTTGCCCTCTGTGCGATCATTACCAATTGCTCGGCCAGATGCAGCCCAAGGGAAAACACCTGTTTCATAGTCGACACCCTCGGCCTTTGCTTGTGTTTCAGTCAGACCTACCCAGGCAATTTCAGGGTCTGTATATGCCACAGAAGGGATCACACTGGCCTCAAAGCCGCTCTTTTGTCCGGCACAAACCTCTGCAGCCACTTTGGCTTCATGAGTTGCCTTGTGAGCCAGCATTGGTTGCCCAACGATATCGCCAATTGCAAAGATATGATTAATATTGGTTTGCATTTGATTGTTTGCTGCAATAAAGCCATGTTCATCGACATTGACGCCTGCTTTATCTGCGTCAATTAAATCACCATTTGGACGACGACCTGTAGCGACAAGCACATAGTCATAGATACGAGGTTCTGGGCCATCTTTGCCTTCTTGAGCGGAACCGAAGTTTACTTTGATTCCCGCTTTTTGTGGATCAATGCTTTCAACTTTGGTGTTAGTCATGATTTCATTGACTAAGTTTTTCATACGTTTTTTTAATGGCATGACTAGATCTTTGTCAGCGCCAGGAATGATTTGTGGCATGAACTCGACAATGTCGACCTTAGTTCCTAGTTCACTGTAAACAGTCGCCATTTCTAAACCGATGATACCGCCCCCGACAATCAACATGGATTTAGGTATTTCTTTGAGTTCCAATGCGCCAGTAGAATCGATGACTCGTTCATCATCAGTTTCAAACATAGGAAAAATCGTGACACGAGAACCGGCAGCAATAATCGCTTTATCAAAAGACAGTGTTGATGTTGATCCATCGGCATTGTGGATGGATAAAGCATTTGATGAAATGAATTTCGCATAGCCTTGAACAACATTGACTTTGCGTTGTTTGGCCATACTTGCTAAACCACCTGTTAATTTGCCAATCACTGATTCTTTGAAATGACGCAATTTATCGACATCGATAGTTGGTTTGCCAAAACTGATACCATGCTTTTCTATTTCACGCGCTTCAGAAATGACTGCAGCTGAATGAAGTAGGGCCTTTGAAGGAATGCAACCAACATTTAAGCAAACGCCGCCTAGGGTGTCATACTTTTCAATAAGCGTCACATCCAAACCAAGATCGGCAGCTCTGAAGGCTGCTGTATAGCCGCCGGGTCCAGAACCGATGACAACTACTGGAGCATGAGCATCAACTTTTTCAGTTGAATTGGCTGCTGCTGGTGCAGCTTTTGGTGTCTCTTTAACGGACGGCTCAGCTTTAGATGCTTCAGTTGCGTTATCTGATACATTATCTGATTTGGAATTAGAAGTTACAACGTCAGTTTCTGCTTCCAGCGCAATCATCACATCACCTTCATTGACTGTGTCACCAACATTGACTTTGATAGAAATGATTTTGCCAGCATGCGAAGAAGGGATGTCCATCGATGCTTTATCACTTTCAACCGTAATCAATGCTTGTTCTGCTTCAATCACGTCGCCTTCTGCAACTAGAAGATCGATGACTTCTACGTTTTCCGCGCCACCAAGATCAGGAATAGTAATATCAATTTGACTCATGATGTTCTCCTTAAACCGTTAAGCGACGAATGTCTTCTAACGCTACAGCGATGTGGCGGGTGAAACGAGCGGCTTCTGCGCCATCAATAACACGATGATCATAGGATAGGCTCAATGGCAATATTGGAGCAGGCACAAATTCTGTTCCATTCCATACGGGTTGAATTTTTGTGCGAGAAACACCGAGAATAGCCACTTCAGGAGCATTGACGATTGGCGTAAAACTAGTGCCTCCTATGCCGCCAAGACTTGAGATAGAGAATGTACCACCTTGCATTTCTTTAGGCGTTAATTTGCCATCACGAGCTTTCTTGGCTAAGTCGCCCATGGCTGCCGCTATTTCAGCAACACTTAACTTGTCCGCATCTCGAATCACTGGAACGACCAAGCCGTTAGGTGTCTCAACCGCAATGCCGATATGGTAATACTTTTTCACAATCAAATTATTACCGCCATTTTCCAGCGAACTGTTGAATTGTGGGAAATTTTGCAGAGCGTTGACGACAGCTTTCACGATGAATGCTAATGGCGATAATTTGATGCCTTTGTCTTGTTTGGCATATTCAGCATTTAAGGTTTTTCTGAAGTCTTCTAAACTTTGAATGTTGGTTTCATCATGGTGAGTTACATGAGGAATATTTAACCATGCGCGGTGAAGATGTTGAGCAGTAAGGCGTTTGATTTTATTGAGTGGCTGTAGTTCGATTTCGCCAAACTTGCTGAAATCTTGTGCTGGCACCTCTGGAATGCCAGCACCACTAGATGCGCCGGTAGTTGCTGTTTGCGTATAGCCGTTGACTAAAGCGCTTTTTACAAACGCTTTAACATCAGATTTGATGATGCGATTTTTCCGTGATGAACCAACAACTTTGGCCAAATCAACTCCTAACTCACGTGCTAGCCTTCTTACTGAAGGGCTTGCATGCGAAGGTCCTGATGGAATCTGTGCTTCTTGGGAAGCTTGCATAGGTGCAGAAGGGCTTGCTGAGGTGGTTTTAGCGACTGTTTCAGCTGAAGCTGTCTCAACAGCTTGAGTTTTTTCTGGTTTAGCTTTAGCAACGGCAGGATCAGCTTTTGCTACAGGCGCATTGTCTGAAGTGATGATTAAAATAGTGTCGCCTTCATTGACGGTGTCGCCAACTTCAATTGAAATTGATTGAATAGTACCTGCATGAGCGCTAGGAACATCCATGGATGCTTTGTCAGATTCGACAGTGATTAATGCTTGATCAGCTGCAATGTTATCGCCAACGGCTACTAGAACTTCAATAACATCAACATCAGTTGCACCACCAAGATCAGGAATAATTATGTCGATTTCAGTGCTGTTATTAGTGCTTTCTTCGACTTGAGTCGTTGTTTTTTGTTCTCTAGGTTTAGGCGTTGCTTCTGGGGCCGACTTTTCGCCGATATTGTCTTTCTTTGTGTCGTTAGAAGCGCTGTCAGCACCTTTCATTCTGACGATAATATCTCCTTCAGAAACGTTATCACCAAGTTTGACAATGATTTCTTCAATCATTCCCGCTGAAGATGCCGGAATGTCCATAGAAGCTTTATCTGATTCAACAGTCATTATAGGGTCATCAGCATTTATTTTGTCGCCAACATTAACAAGAATGTCGATGACTTCAACCGCATCTGCACCACCTAGGTCAGGTACTTTTATTTCGCTCATAATCGTTTTATTTTCCTGTGCTTCTTTTAAATCACTAGAACTTTGGCTATCTGTTTGATCAAAATTCAATGAGGATTGATTGTCAGAGTCACTTTTGTTTTGTTTCGGTTGCTGTCTGTTCTGTTTTGGTTTTTTTGCTTTGTTTTGATCAGTCGGTTTGTCGTTTTTTTGATTTATTTCTTCGGCTTCTTTAAATGGAGCAGGGGCTGCTTCTTGTGGTTTATCAGCAACGACAGTTTCAAGGACTAATAAGCTACTAAGTTTATGAATGACATCATCTGTTTGGACAATGAGTTCATTGATCTTGCCCGCTTTACTGGAGGTTACTTGCGCTTCTTTCCCTTGGGCATCGACAATAAATAGTTGATCACCTACTTCGATGCTGTCTCCCTCTTCAACTAAGGTGCGGACAATTTTGCCGCTTTGAAAAGGAATGTCCGCATTGGGAGTTAGTTCGATATATCTGATCATTCGTGCGTACCGATTATTTTTCTACAGGATCAATACAGTCTGCATCAAGGTTGAACTGGGTGATAGCTTTTAATACTGTTTTTCCATCAATTGCGCCATCTTCAGCAAGACCTTGGAGCGCAGCAACAACAATGTTATATCGATCCACTTCAAAGTGTTTACGTAAGGCTTCACGAGTATCACTACGACCAAAACCATCAGTACCCAAAGTGATGAAACGTGAAGGAACAAACTCACGAATTTGATTTGAGTAGTTTTTGATATAGTCAGTCGCGGCAATTACTGGACCATTATGCTCTTGCAAGCATTTTTCGACATAGCTGATGCGCGGTTTTTTGGTCGGATGCAACATGTTCCAGCGAATGCAGGACTCACCATCTCGAGCGAGTTCATTCATGCTGGTAGCGCTCCAGATGTTGGAAGCAACCTTGAATTCATTTTCAAGAATTTCAGCAGCAGCAATACACTCGTTCAAAATAGTGCCAGAACCCATCAATTGTACTGTTGGTGTTTTGCCATCGTCTTTTTTGCTACGCGTCATTAAGTACAGACCTTTCAAAATCCCTTCTTCAACGCCTTTAGGCATTTCCGGGTGATGATAGTTTTCATTCATGACAGTTAAATAGTAGAAGACGTTCTCATGATCAACATACATGCGGCGCATACCGTCTTGGATGATCACAGCAAGTTCATAAGCAAACGTTGGGTCATAAGATACGCAGTTTGGAATTAAGCCTGCTTGGATGTGAGAGTGACCATCTTGGTGTTGTAAGCCTTCACCATTCAATGTTGTTCGACCCGCAGTGCCACCCAACATAAATCCGCGTGCGCTCATATCACCAGCGGCCCAAGCTAAATCACCAATCCGTTGAAAGCCAAACATCGAGTAATAGATGTAAAACGGAATCATTGGCAAATCATTGGTTGAATAAGAAGTCGCAGCAGCGATCCAAGAAGACATGGCGCCTGCTTCATTAATGCCTTCTTCAAGCAATTGTCCTTTACTTGATTCTTTGTATTTCAACAAAGTGTCAGAATCTTCAGGCAAGTATTGCTGGCCTTTTGGTTGATAAATACCGATAGAATTAAACAATCCTTCCATACCAAAAGTACGGGCTTCATCAGGCACGATAGGGACGATGTGATCTTTAAGATTCTTGTCACGAATCAAGGCCATCAAAATTTGCACAAATGCCATTGTGGTTGAAATTTCACGTTTGCCGCTAGAATCTAGCTGCTTTTTGAATGACTCAAGCGGTGGAATTGTCAGCTTTTTTGATTCATTGCGTCGTGCGGGTAAATAACCATAAAGATTTTTACGGCGCGCGTGTAAATATTGTATTTCTTCAGAGTCTTCTGCAGGCTTGATGTATTCAAGGTTTTTAACGCCTTCATCTGAAATAGGAACACGAAAACGATCACGGAAGCCCAACAATGAATCGTAGTCCATTTTCTTTTGTTGGTGAGAGGTATTTTTGCCTTCACCAGCGTCGCCCATGCCATGGCCTTTGGTTGTTTTAGCAAGAATGACGGTTGGTTGGCCTTTGTGAGCCATTGCCGCCGCATAAGCTGCGTAGACTTTTTGAGGGTCTTGACCACCACGCTCCATTCTGAAAATTTCATCATCGCTCAAATGTTCAACCATTTGCTTGAGTTCAGGAGAGTTCCAGAAGTGCTCTCTAGTGTATTCACCGCCATTGGCTTTATAAGCTTGAAATTCACCATCAACCACGTCTTCCATGCGCTGTTGAAGTTCACCTGAAGCGTCTTTTGCCAGAAGTGGGTCCCAATCAGAGCCCCAAACGACTTTGATGACATTCCAGCCAGAGCCACGAAAATCAGATTCTAACTCTTGGACAATTTTGCCATTGCCGCGAACTGGGCCATCAAGCCTTTGTAAGTTACAGTTGATCACAAAAATTAGGTTGTCTAGAGACTCTCGGCCAGCTAGCGATAAAGCGCCTCGTGATTCTGGCTCATCCATTTCACCATCACCTAAGAAGGCCCAAACTTTACGATCATTTTCAGGTAATAAATCACGATTGGCTAAGTATTTTTGGAAGCGAGCTTGATAGATTGCCATGATTGGTCCCAGACCCATCGATACCGTTGGAAATTGCCAAAACTTTGGCATCAACCATGGGTGAGGGTAAGAAGAAAGGCCATCGCCTTGTGCTTCTTGGCGGAATTTGTCTAGCTGATCTTCTGTTAAACGGCCTTCAAGGTAAGCGCGTGCATACATGCCTGGCGCAGAGTGACCTTGATAGTAAATTAAATCGCCATTGCCGTTGTCATCGCCTTTCCAGAAGTGATTAAAGCCAATCTCATATAAAACAGCTGCAGATGCATAGCTCGCAATATGTCCGCCTTTTCCAGAATCATCCTTATTCGCTCGCAGTACCATGACGGCTGCATTCCAGCGATTGATAGAACGAATGCGATACTCAGTGACGGGATTGCCAGGAACGGGTGCTTGCTGATCAAGAGGGATAGTATTGATGTAACGAGTGTTTAAGCCATAAGGCAATTGCGCGCCAGACTCTCGTGCGGCATCAGTTAACTTACGAAGTAAATAGCGGGCACGGTCAGTGCCGTCAGCATCTATAACACCTTCAAGAGCGTCGATCCATTCTTTAGTTTCGATACTGTCGATGTCTACGTGTCTAGCGTTAATGTTTTCAGTCATATTGTTAACCTATTCGTCTTCTTTGTATAACGTAAAAGTTTTATGTATTTGTGTTTCGTGTGAATTTAGCGGTATCTAGGCAGTTGTTTTGCCATCAAAATGGCCTGCATCATGAGCTTGTTCATCAGCATGATATGAGGAGCGAACCATAGGACCAGATGCAACGTGATCAAAACCTAAAGCCTCGCCGAACTCCTTGAGTTCAAGGAATTCGTCAGGATGTACATAGCGCTCAACAGGCAAATGATTCAAACTAGGTTGAAGGTATTGCCCAAGAGTGATCATATTGCAGTTGTGTGCATAAAGATCGCGCAAAACGTCTTTAACTTCGTCTATTGACTCTCCAAGTCCCAACATAATTCCAGACTTAGTGGGTACGTCTGGTTGAGCGGCTTTAAAGTTTTTGATCAGGTCAAGGGACCATTGATAGTCAGAACCTGGTCTGATTTTTTTGTATAAACGTGGGATGGACTCAAGGTTATGGTTGAATACATCTGGCGGGCAACTGGACATTAATTCAATAGCAACATCCATGCGACCGCGAAAGTCTGGTACCAAGACTTCGATTTTGGTGTTTGGGTTGAGTTTGCGGGTTTCTTTGATGCACTCAACAAAATGACCCGCTCCGCCATCTCTTAAATCATCACGATCAACCGAAGTGACAACGACATAACGTAACTTCATGTCAGCTATGGTTTGTGCGAGGTTTTTAGGTTCACTTTCGTCAAGTCCTAAAGGCCTGCCGTGTGCTACATCACAAAAAGGACATCTTCTTGTGCAAATATCTCCCATAATCATAAATGTTGCTGTGCCACGGCTAAAACAATCCGGTAGATTAGGGCAAGCAGCTTCTTCGCAGACGGTATGTAACGAGTTTTCGCGTAGCTTCTGTTTTAAATTGGCGATCTGATTGCCAGCAGGTAGTCTGACGCGGATCCAATCTGGCTTGCGAAGCGGGGAAGTAGTTGGTTCGACTTTAATAGGAATGCGAGCCATTTTTTCTGCGCCACGAAGCTTTTCTCCAGCAATTACTTTAGCGGGTTTGCTTTTGGTAGTTTCAGATGGTGCAGTGTTTTTTATGTCTGTTTCAATAGGCATGTTTAATAGGTGTAGCTAAATCGAACTTTAGATTAAGTGAGTAGTGCAATTAAAATAGGGCTTATTAACAGTTGCACTTCAATTTGTGTGGCGTATTATAGGTTTTTTTATGAATTTTTTCTTGTTGTTGTGTGTTTTCATTTTTCTTGTGAATTAATGAGATATTTTACTTTATCTATCTTAATTAAATTTTTGATTTTTATATTTATTTTAAAAATAGTATTTTAGATTGAATATTTACAATATAAGTTTTTACGTAGTTTTACTGAATAGTTTGATTAATTATTAATCAAAAATAACAAAAAGTTAATATTATTCAATAATTCAAATTAATTGACTTAAATAAGTCATTGTTTTTAATTATTTTTTTATTTTTAAATTCCTCTAATAAATATTTTATTTACTGATTTTTATAATGGAAAAACCTGATATTGAGAACAGGGACGATCTTGAGAAGGTTGTGACTCTTTTTTACACAAGGGCAATGAGTGACCCAATTGTTGGTTTCTTTTTCACCCAAGTAGTGCCAATTGATCTGAATGAGCATACGCCTAAAATTACAGACTTTTGGGAGGCTATGTTGTTTGGCCGTGATTCTTTAAACCAAAACCACTATGCAGGCAATATGTTGGAAGCTCACATTGCAGTGGATGCAAAAGCGAGAATGCAAACGGGGCATTTCACTCGATGGTTAT
>CALKZN010000115.1 GCA_938002995.1 uncultured Arenicellaceae bacterium
TAGCTTTTTCTTCTGCTTTAGCTTTTTCTTCTGCTTTAGCTTTTTCTTCTGCTTTAGCTTTTTCTTCTGCTTTAGCCTTTTCTTCTGCTTTAGCTTTTTCTTCTGCTTTAGCCTTTTCTTCTACTTTAGCTTTTTCTTCGGCTTCGGCTTTCAGTTGCGGGGCTGCTATTAGCTTCTCCCTAGGGACTGATTCAGTATCGGAGTGAATGAAATTTCTCCAATTGAGAACTGAGCGCAACACATCAATTGATTCTTCAGGTTCGCTATCTTGCACCAAAAGAGCTTCAATCATTATTCCAATCGTATCAGCCGCATCCTGCATGATGTTAGAGAGTTTCTTCGACGGCGACATTTGATGATTAACAAGATACTCAAAAATATCTTCAAGGTAGTGAGATAAATTGGCAACGCCTTGAACTCCCAAAAGATTCGCAGAACCTTTCAAGGTATGCGAAAGTCGTTGTGAAATCATCAGATTCTTCTGAACATCACTACCTTTCGAAATTTTGGCAATAAGCTCGGCAAGTTGTTCGGCCTGTTGAGGTGATTCTTGAAAAAAAGCATCAATAAAATCAGGAGTTGCATCTGCCGACATGTTCAAACTAACATGCTCGCTGCCGACTTCCAAAATAGTATCATC
This sequence comes from uncultured Arenicellaceae bacterium, assembly GCA_938002995.1. Classification (GTDB taxonomy): domain Bacteria; phylum Pseudomonadota; class Gammaproteobacteria; order Arenicellales; family Arenicellaceae; genus CALKZN01. The sequence continues at coordinate 641 of CALKZN010000115.1, forward strand.
AGGAACTTCATCACCGCTTACTTCAAGTTGATTGATCAAGGCGTATAGCAGGACTTTTTCCTCGCGATAATTCAACAATTGCGGCCACGCGTTGTGTTGAAAATGCGTCACTACATCAAAACAAAGTTGATCGTTTTCTGGCTCATTAAAATGAGTCATAAGCTTAGTCGCTACACCTTCAAACAATGGCATACATTGAATGCGTGTTGCTTGATTTAACTCAGCTAACAAGAAAAGATTAGTCATTAAGAATTCGCAAATAAGCTGTAAACCTTCGTAACCTTCGTCAGCACTCGCATGACTAATGCGGCCTAGAGATGCACTTATATCACTGCTTTTTTCAGCGATGACATTTTTAGTAGCTTTATTATTCACCAGCGCCCTTAACTCATTAAATTGCGGAGTTAACGCCACCAATTCCTTCCCTAGAAGAATTAAAAGACTTCCAGACCCTGCATCAAAATCACTTTCTTCAGCTAATAGATCGCCAAAATCAACATCGTCTGCCCACTTATCTTCATCGTCAAACTTTTCATCGTCGAAGGCTGCTTCACCAAGGCCATTATTGGCGGTTTCAATATTACTTGGTGACTTATTATTTGAGACAGTATCATCGCGCCAATCATCAACATCTGGTTCAGAATCTTCGAAACTGTCATCTTCGAAACTATCATCTCCAAAGACATCATCTTCGTTAAACAATGAATCGTCAAAGTCACTCGGATCTTCAACTAGGCTTAACATACTTTCCTGTAATTGTTCAGGCATAACCTTAATCAAGGCATTAGAGTCAAGCTTATCAGGTGTCTTGAGATAAACTAGCACCTGATCCTTCCAATTGAGAACATCTTCTTTGGCCTGTACTAACGCCTTTTTATCGTTCAAATCAAGTTCTTCGACATAATCAGACATTAACTCCGAGGATAGAGACAAGATCTCATACCCCGATGCATCTGCATGACCTCGAATAACATCAATTACCTTTCGAAAAGCGTCTTTTGGCGTACTCATAGTATTTCCCACTAGCTAAATCGACTGAATCAATAAAAAGTTTGCTTTTTAACTCTAAGCAGGTAATTTAAAAATTGAAACCGATTGGTTCAATTTTTCAGATTGATCTACTAGATATTGACTCACTTTTTCTTGCTCTTCGAGCTGTTTCGCTGTGGTTTCAGTACTGCTTACAATCAGACCTGCGTCATCACGTAATTGATTGCTCGATTTCGCCTGAAGCTCAGAACCTTCAGCCACTTGTTTTACAAACATTAACAACTCATCAGTCGTTTTCTGCGTCTCGAGCATCTGTTTACCTGAATCTTCTGCCATTTTGGTTCCTTCGATCACCTGACTAATCGCACTATTCATCGCCGCCATCGTTTCAGATGTCTCGGCTTGAATATTACCAACCAGAGTGGTGATTTCAGAAGTAGACTCACGTGAAGACTTCGCTAAACGCTGTACCTCATCGGCTACCACCGAGAATCCTCGACCAGCCTCACCAGCCGCAGCCGCTTGCATTGAAGCGTTCAATGCCAATACCTGCGTACGTTCAGCAACGTTGTTAATAATGTCTACCACCGAGCTAATTTCTTGCGAACGTTCACCAAGACGTTTAATACGTTTTTCCGTTTCAGAAATAGTGTCACGAATGCCGTTGATACCGGTTGCTGTTTCAGTTACCTGATTCACCGCTTTCTGAGTGGACTCAGAAGCGCGAACAGCGATCACGTTACAATTTTTTGCTAAGTCTGAAATAGACTCCATCGATTCCGATGCTTGTGTCAACGCCAGCATAGTCTTTTCTACTTGAACACGTTCCTGCGCTGCAACCTCAGACACTGAAGCTCCCTGCTGCTGAACCTCTGATGCCGATGTTTGTACATTTTTAGCAATGCCTGCAACATCTTTAAGAACCGTAGACACCTGAGTTGACATTAGATTAAGTGCATCTGATACCGAACCGGTAATATCCGCCGCTACTGGCACCTGAGTGGTAAAATCACGCTCACTCAAGTCGGCCGCCGCGTTCAATAAATTAATAATAGAGTTATTGAGTTCGTCGTTATCTTTTTCTGCTTGTACAAGAGTAGAAATCTTTTCATCCATCAATTGGTTGATCGCACCGCCCAACTGACCAAACTCATCTTGAGAAGTAATATTCACCCTTGCATCGGTATCGCCTTCGTTAATTTTTGCCACTGTTGAACTCAATTCTAAAATTGGTGTGGTAAATGATTTCACAAATTGCAATGTAGACAGAAATGCGACCAAGGCCACTAGTGCAATAATACCTAAGGCGGTATAAATCAACAATGTGGTCAAATCGGTCGAATCTTGATAGGCTTCTTCAACATCAATTTCTGACATCAAGGCCCACGTTGTGTCAAACACCTTGACAGGAGTATAAGACGACAATACTGGCACACCTCGATAGTCAACTAATTCTTCGTGGCCACGAGTACCATTAAGCGCCTTTTGCGATCCAGAAGAATCAATCGTCTGAAAACCAATCGATGTTTTGGCTGCTGATATAGCCGCGATCGTGTCCGCGCTAACATTCACATCACGTAACTGAGTATAATACGCTTCAGGATCTTCTTTAAAAAAGCGTGACTCAGTTCGTAATAATTTGTCCTGACCCACAAGATAAGTTTCACCCGACAAACCATATTCGTTATCAAGCCAATTGCCATTGACCGTCATAATATCGTTAATATGATTGATCGGTGCTTGAAAAATCAAAATGCCTATTTTGCGTCCGTTTTCAAAGATAGGCGTCGAGATAAACATCGCCTCGGCGTTGTATGAAGGTTCGTAACGTGCATAATCGTCAAATGCAATCTCACCTTGTTTCAGCCCCGAATTAGCCTTGGCAAAAACCCTGCCGATACCACTGTCTGCATACGAACCTGTCTTCAATGAAGTGGCGAAATCAAGCTCTTTATATACTGAGTAAACAATATTCCCACTATCCGCATCGACTAAAAATAAATCATATAACTCAAACCTGTTCGAGAAATCTTTGAACACAGGGTGATACTTGGCATGCAGTAGATCATATTGACTGCCATCATTAGTACTATTTAGTAAATCTTTAGAGCCCAACGGATTTTCATTCAACGCCAAATATTGAGTTTGTAGATACTTAGCCGTTGGTGATAAGCCATTAATCAACTTAGAAGTGTTAGCTACCTCACCTAGATTAAGTTCTTTAAACTTCTCGTTATATTCTTGCTCATAATAGTTCTGAAGTGCATTATCATTTCCAAATGATGAAGCAATCTTTTCTTTGATATCTTCACCATCAAACGCTGTCGAAAACTCAGACATCGCTTCGATACTTGACAAATTAATAGCCTCCGTAATTAGCAGATTACCTAATTCTTTGACATATGTTTCGATTTCAATTTTACGCGCATCGCGGGTAATATCTAATTGTTTTTCAGCCGCTGCCTCTAGCGACTTCTGTGACTGGGTGATACTAAAGTAACTAATACCAACACCCGTTAAAATAACTGGCACCAAGGCCAACAGCAACACAAACAATAATACTTTTTGACGAATATTCACGGAAAAACTCCTCTAAATTAAATTAATACATAAACTTTTTATGTATATGCGCCTTATGGCTAAATTTTAAGACTAAAAAAATAGCCTGCTTTTTAACCAATAAATGTTGACCAGGCTAATTCAACACTTTTGTTTTATTATTCTCGTTAGGTCATGTCCTATCGACAACATTTCACTTCAATCAAGCCAAACAAACGGCTTTATTTAATATATTCACTTAAACTTTCAAAAAACGGCATCAGGTCAGATTCAACCCACAGGCCATTAGAGTAATATGCATTCACAACATGTGGTCGTAGCACACTAGGCATTGGCGGCAAGGCATTCAACTTGTCTTGTTCGTCAATTACAATCTGCACAGGAACTTCATCGAGTAACACCGCTACGGCATTGTCACCCTCACCTATCACTAAGAAATATTTATGTTGGCGTTCGGGCATTCCAAAAAGATGACGTAAATCAAACACCGGAATAATATTACCTCGAAGATTTCCCATCCCATATAAGGTTTGAGTGGTATTGGGCAGACTACAAACAGACAGATTGGTCAGTAACTCCGAGATCATACCTGATTGCAACAACACGCCAAGATTATCAATCTTGAACCCATGCAACACTTGTGAGTTTTGATGTTCTTGACTGCCCTCAGCTACACTAACATCGACATAATCGATCTTAGCGGCAAGTGCCTGCGAAGGTAATTGTAATTGAGGTTTAGACATTTATTTACTTTAGTACTTACTAATTTCGTCAAGAATATCACTGTCTTTATAAGGCTTTGAAATAAGGCCTCTGGCACCTTGGCGCTGCGCCCACATATGATCAGCTCTAGTACCCTTAGTACTGACAAACAAAATGGGTATTTCTGAAGTTTCTTCATTTGCCAGTATCTGACGACACGCACCGTAACCATCTAGATCATCCATTACAATATCCATAAAGATCATGTCTGGAATTTCAGCCACGGCTTTGCTCACTGCTATGTTACCAGAATTGGCGGTGATTACTTGAAACCCCGCTTTGCTAACTATATTTCGAATGTTCTCCAACTCTGCTGGAGAGTCATCGACGACTAATATTTTTTTTATGCTCATTTAATAATTCCCTCAATTCGCTGATGCAGGGCAAGGGCATCAGGGTTCTTTTTTTGAAATTTATGATGCCTCAGGATTACTTTTTTCAAATGAGAATCCTTCGGAGGTTTAGATATGAAACTATCACACCCTGACAAGTTCGCTCGTACTCGATCAACAGGTGAGCTCTTACTCGTGAGCATCACTACGTTGATACTACGCTTAACTTTTTTAATCCATTTACACACCTGATAACCACTAGCATCTTCCATCATTATGTCCAACAACACCATGTCGTAATCGCCTCTCGCTATTTTCAATTTTTTAACACACTCTCGGCCTGAACTAGCAAAGTGAATATCAAAATCTATAGTGTTATCAACCTCAGCAATCAATTCAGGAAGCTTTTTCTCTAAATACTTTCGCACTGGGAAGCTGTCATCAACCACCAAAATTTTGAAAGCATTTGTTGTAATGCGCGATTGTTGCGGATGATCAGTATCTGTAACTTCAGTTGAGACTACCTGTTTCGATGAGGTTATTCCAAAAAGAGCCTCACTCAAGCGACCTAAGGCAATTGGTGATCTGAGGTTTTTTGCATTTGGGTATTTTACAAGATTTGCCGCTTGTGCCTGTTCTTCTGTTAGCGGTTTTTGCTCCTCTGTTTCTTCTATCGGTTTTTGATCCTCTGCTTCAGCTTCCTGCTTTTGAGCCGCTGCTTCTGCTTCCTGCTTTTGAGTCTCTGCTCTTACTTTCTGATCATAAACAAAAACAGGTACAGCAGCCACATGCGAGCGACACTTAGCGTAGTAATCCATCGTCGCTTTATCTTCCGCGTTAACAAAAAGAATGTCTGCTGATACAATGCTATCGTCCTTTTCAATGTTCGAGAATTTTTCTCTGAGTTTCTTAGCAATGCTGATCTTTTGATTAATTTGCTGAACAACATCTTCAGACAATCCTAGCGACGATAGACGCGTTTTGTTTCTTAAAGTACGACGATCCACCATTAGTAAGCACCTACCAAACAACATCCAATATATTTTTTAGCACACATAATTTCCCCAAGCCATATAAATTCATACATACGAGTATAATATTAAGCAACGTTTATAAGTGTTAAACAACGTAACAATTATTAATGAAAGAATTGTCAGACAAACGCCTGTTTCCAGAAATGTAAAATTCATCTGCATAAATAATACAAACGCGGCTGCTATCAATAGCAACACAGCATTTAGATTATTTTGCACTATGTTAACTGCTTTTTGTGTGATTGCTTTTTGCGCTGAAACAACAGAGCAAGATGAATCCAGTGCAAGGACTACACTTAATAGAACACCAATACTCCCCATATCTTTATCCCCCCATACCTTATAACCTTCAACATATCTTAAACGTCTATGTTTATATATAAATCACCCTCCTCCCAAAGAATGTCCTATATATTGAACCTATTGCTAAGCTCACTTTACATTTTGCGTATACTTTATGCTTATATATATAATTAATCATTTTTAATAATTATTCAAGTAGTTTATACAAGTACTTATTTTTTAATAGTAAATTAGCTTTTTCTTTTGTTAAAGATTGTTACACTTAAGAAGGTAAAAGTACTTTCCTTACTCCTTAAAAATAGCATTCATTCTTGTTGATAAGACGTTGGCAAGATCGAAAATAAGTTGCTTTCTGACAGACACATCCTTTCTGTAATATTTCCCTATCTCAAGTTGAATCGCATCAATTCCATCCGGTCGATGACTTCCATAAGTTTTGACCACATAACCGCCTCGATAGATAGTTTCACGTTGAGGATACTGCGGCATTACTTGATAACCTAAACCGGATAATCGCCCAAATAATCCAAGCTTTTTTTGATAAACATCACCACCTTCTTTCTCGCGTAAATTTTTGATTGTTAAGCCATTATATGTGCCTCGGATCAAATAGTTGGGACGCTTATTTTGACCATGTATATCCAACAAATATCCTTGCGCCCATCGTTGCCGTATTTCATCGACAGTTGACCGCACGACTCCATGAAAATCATCGTAACAAGGCTTCATACTCGGATGTTCATAGGCTAATTTTGCTGAACGATTAAAATCAATCTGTGAACGATGAATGTTCGCAATCAACACATAGGGCTTCTTTCCGGTGAGGCGTTCATACTCTTGAGCAACTTTGAGTGTTATTTCTGCCGTATACCAATCAGCTTTGGAATTAAACTTTTTTACCCCAATGCCCTTCCTTAGTGGCACTCCTGCAATTACTTGAGATTTTTCAGCGCCATGCTCATTACTCAAGAACAGTGGAGTATTTCCAGCTTGAAAAAAATATGCTTGAACAGCACATTCATCCTCTTTGTGAAAAGGTTTACTCTCTGAGGAGGAAGATCCTTGATCACTTGCAAAACAGTTAAATGTTAATAAAACCAATACTAAAAGACATAGAAAATTTTTCATATATCTTTGATTCATGCGGTTTATAGCTCTATACGCCAAATCTTTTGATCTTCAAACCGAATTTCTTCATTCAATTGTGCATAGGATTTTGCGGTTGGCTGGTGAATTAAATGACCTGCAATTTCTGCCAAAGGCCTTAGAACATGGGCATGTTCAAGGATTTCATCACGAGGCAATTCTACGCCATCAATGACCCCTTGTTCTTCTCCATATAACAGAATATCTAAATCCAGCGTTCTTGAGTCCCAATCTTTTCCATTTGTTCGCACTCGACCTTCTTTGTCTTCCAATGCATGTAGATAGCGATTTAAATCACCAATAGACAAAGCAGACTCTACGCTGATGACTAAATTAAGAAAATTATCTCCTTGAAAACCCACAGCCTTACTTTCAAAAACAGAAGACACACGAATGCTATCGAAATCTTGCTGTATCGCTTCCAAGGCACTTTTAATATGCTTTTTAGGGTTAATATTTCCCCCAATGCTGATATACGCAACTGACATGTTCATTTACTTATCTATTCCGTGATTGATTGTTAACTCAGTCAAAGAAAATTAACGTTGGCCTCGTTCAATTTGCACACCAACATTCTTAACATTCTTCACTGCACCGCCTTTATTAATTCTCACTTTCACCCAAGATGTTGAAAATTTCCCCATCACTAGTTTAGCCACTTCTTCTGCCATCGTTTCAATCAACTGAAAACGAGACGCTTCTAACATTTCAATAACATCCTCAGTAACAGCCTTGTAGTTCAAGGTATCTTCTAACTCATCGCTTGCCGCTGACTTAGCAATATCCGAGGCCATTTCAACATCAACGATGATTTTTTGAGTGATTTGTTTTTCCCATTCCCAAACACCTACAACACAATTAGTTTCAATTCCATGCAAAAAAATGATATCCACTCACAACCTCACTTTAATTCGTCAAAATAGCTTTATTTAGATTTTATTAATGGCAGCTTTAAATCAATTGAAGCTACCTATTTACCGAACTTTACTATAACATTTTGTATTCTTTAATTTGTGAGACTCACAATGATTGCTATCATTTTTGGCATTGTTGCTTATTTAATAGGCTCTATTTCAAGCGCTATCATCATATCGAAATTATTTGGTCTAAATGATCCACGTGAAGTTGGCAGTGGTAACCCAGGCGCCACCAATGTTCTACGATCAGGTAATAAAAAAGCAGCAGCACTGACATTGTTAGGCGATGTACTCAAAGGGTTTATTCCTGTAGTTACGGCGATCTACCTGATATCCAAAAATGATTATAACAACTCAGAAATTATTCTAGCTTTGACGGCATTAGGTGCTTTTCTAGGCCATCTCTACCCACTATATTATCGCTTTGAAGGCGGCAAAGGTGTAGCAACTGCATTCGGTGTTTTTCTAGGGTTAAACTTCAATATTTTCATCATCATGGCCGTTGTTTGGCTATCAACAGCAAAGATTTTCAAAATATCTTCCTTGGCATCCTTAACTGCTGCTGGTTCTGCATTAGTGGTCAGTTTTTTCATGCCAAGCATTCCTTTGCTAGGTGCGACTTTTGCAATTGTCGCTTTATTATTCTGGAAACATCGTGCCAATATTGAGCGCTTACGTGCAGGCAAAGAAAGCAAAATTGGGGATAAAAGTTAACGCTTTATGAGGGTGTTTTCCGAACAGCATCCAACTCATCGATAGACCAACGCGGTTTCACTGAAAAGCCTAGTTCTTGGTCTTGCTCTGAAAAACGCATTGCTCCAGCATAAGCAATCATGGCACCATTATCAGTACAAAACTCCAACCTTGGATAAAACACTTCGCCATTGACCTGTTTCATAACATCGGTCAATATTTCACGTAAACGTTGATTTGCACTAACACCACCAGCTATCACCAAACGTTTATTACCTGTTTGCTGCAAGGCCCGTTCACATTTGATTTTCAGAGTATCCACCGCCGCCTCTTGAAATGCATAGGCGACATCGGCCACTGCTTGCTCATCCAAAACATCGTCAGCTTCTAACTTTTGCTTGCACGTCAACGCAAACGTTTTCAATCCACTAAAGCTAAAATCTAAGCCAGGACGGTTCGTCATTGGCCGAGGAAATTTAAAACGATCAGGTTTACCTTTTTTTGCCGTTTTTTGAAGAATCGGCCCGCCGGGATAACCCAAACCCAACATTTTTGCAGTTTTATCAAATGCTTCACCCACCGCATCATCAATTGATTGCCCTAGAATTGTGTATTCACCAATTCCTTGAACATCAGCAAGTAAGGTATGCCCACCTGAAACAAGTAAAGCGACAAACGGGAATGCGGGTTTATTATCTTCCAACATTGGTGCTAACAAGTGCCCTTCCATGTGATGTATACCAATCGCCGGAATTCCCCAGCCATAAGCTAGACCTTTTGCCACACCACTGCCTGCTAATAAGGCACCAGCAAGGCCAGGACCTTTGGTATAAGCAATTGCATCAAGCTCACGACCATCCAATCCTGCTTCTTGCAAAGCAGCATCTACCAATGGCATGGTTTTTCTTAAGTGGTCACGTGCAGCCAATTCAGGCACTACACCGCCATATTCTTGATGCGTTTTGATTTGGGAATAAAGTAAATTGACTAACAAGCCATCATCGGTGTCATAAATGGCAACACCGGTGTCATCACAAGAAGTTTCAATGCCAAGGATTTTCATAGTCAACCCTGATTAGACCCAGTTGATTATCGTAGACTAATCTACCAATTCTTCGTCAGAATCGATATTTTCATCAACTTCAGGTGCAATGCGCTTAGCAAAAAAGAGTCCAAGTTCAAATAATAACCAAACGGGAATTGCCAGCAAGGTTTGAGAGAAAATATCTGGTGGTGTCATCAACATACCCACCACAAAAGCACCGACAATTACATATGCGCGTTTTTCCGCCATTTTTGCCGGTGTAACAATACCTAGCTTGGCAAAAATTATCGTTGCAATAGGCACTTCAAAGGCCACACCAAAAGCAAAAAATAACTTCATTGCAAAACTCATATAAGAGCCAATATCCGTCATAACACTGACACCGTCTGGTGCCGAGTTTGCAAAAAAATCAAAAATTATTGGAAACACTACATAGTAGGCAAATAATATACCGCAATAAAATAGTATCGTGCTTGAAGCAACCAATGGGTACATCAACTTCTTTTCATGCGAATACAAACCTGGCGCAATAAAACCCCAAATTTGATAAAATAAGAATGGCAATGTCACCATAAATGCGGCGAAAAATGCCAACTTAAACGGCACGAAAAATGGCCCATGAGGATCTGTCGAAATCATCGAACTGCCCTCTGGCAATGCTCTCATTAATGGGCCTGCAAAGAAGGTATAAATTTCATTTGCAAAAAATGAAAAACAAATAAAAACAAATAGCAATACACCAACAGATCTAAGGATACGATTGCGTAATTCTACAAGGTGAGACACCCAAGTTTGTGGAACTTCAGACGCTTGTTCGGTGGACTCTATGCGTTCTGTAGTGTCGGGTAATTGTTCTGTCATAACAAATCTGTGGCCAACAACTAACTTTTCTCAGTTGTTTTTGTTTTTCGTGGAGTTGCTGCCTTCTTCTTAGCAACTGTTTTTTTAGTTGCAGTCGCTTTCTTGGCCGTAACTTTCTTAGTAGTAGTCTTACTCGATGCTTTCGTTGCAGCTTTAGTAGTTTTAGTAACCGTTGGTGCTTTCTTCGTTACTTTTTTAGCAACAGTTTTCTTAGCTGTCGTTTTCTTGGCCGGTGCTTTTTTAGTCACCTTCTTTGCAGTCTGCGCTGGCTTGCCTGCAACATCATCATCAACAAGACTCGGTTCAACATCATCATTAACCAGCTTGTTGAAATATTCTTCAGGGTTTAAGCCAGAAAAATCATTCTCAACATCAGCCACAGAATCTTGCATTTGATTGCTAGCATTATCGACATCAGACATAACATCTTGGCCCATTTTAGTCAGGCTCGCTTTTAATTCAGCAATCTCGCGAGTCGCCTCTTTGAGAGAACCCAAACCACCATCAGTCTGCGTATCCATTTCTGACTTCATATCCGTCAGCCAAGCGCGGGCTTTGCGAATAAAAAACGCACCTTGCCGAGCAACCTCAGGAAGTTTCTCAGGTCCCATGACCACTAATAGCACGACGCCTATAATCGCCAGCTCAAAAAAACCAATATCAAACATAGATACTGTCTATTTACTATCAGCCGTTTCTTTTTCTGTTTCTACTTTAGCATTGGTAACTTCTTCACCTTCTTTTTTAGACTCGTCCGTATCAATGGCTTTTTTGAAGCCTTTAACCGCACCACCTAAATCACCGCCAATACCGCGTAGTTTTTTTGTACCAAAAATAAGAGCTACAATTACCAATACGATTAGTAACTGCCAAATTGAAATTCCACCTAACATAATTGCCTCACTTGAAATTGTTTTATCGAGTAGTTGTATATATGGGCGATTGTCGCCAATTCAATACACGAGTTCAATCAAAATACACCACATGATCGTAAATAGTTAGTATTGAACAAAAAAAACATCTATTAACGCTATACAAACAGTGATTCAAGTTATAAAATCGCGCCCCTGATTAAATTAACAATTAACATTGAATGCTAATTAGCGATGTAAAACGCCATTAGTGATCAAAAAAAGGTTTAGATATGCCACAAGTTAAAGTACGTCAAGACGAGCCATTTGAAGTTGTACTTCGCCGTTTCCGTCGCTCATGCGAAAAAGCGGGTCTTTTCACAGAAATGCGTCGTCGTGAACATTACGAGAAGCCAACAGCTGCTCGCAAGCGTAAAGCAGCATCAGCTGAAAAGCGTGAATCAAAACGCGCTTCTCGTCAACGCGTTCAAACACGCCGTATGTACTAATTTATTTTGTTGTGTAGCGATTGTTTATTCAATCGCTGCTTTATCTAGTTAAACAAATTAGATAATAAGCAACAAAATAACTAGCAATACATACTAGCTACTATATATAGCACTCTTTATTATTTTCAAATGTCTCTGAAAGAACAAATTCTTGCTGATATGAAAACTTGCATGCGTGCAAAGGATACATCACGTTTAGAATCTGTTCGCTTGCTTCGCGCCGCCATTCAACGCCAAGAAGTCGACTCTCAGTCTGAAATTAATGAAGATCAAGTGCTAGCCGTCATTCAAAAAATGTTGAAACAATCGCAAGATGCGGTCAAACAATTTACTGATGGCGACAGACCAGACCTAGCCGCAAAGGAACAAGTTCACATTGATCATTTGCAGGTGTATATGCCTGAGCAAATGGATGAAGCTGAACTAGATGCATTAATCAAGGATGCCGTTCAATCTAGCGGTGCTGAAAGCATGAAAGATATGGGCAAGGTTATGGGTATTGTTAAAGGCAAGGTTGCTGGACGTGCCGATATGGGCGCAGTCAGCGGTAAAATCAAAGCTTTGCTTAGCTAAATCATCAACATCGGCTAAAAATTTATTCCCGCTACAAGCATCTTCTACTTTTTAAGATTGCTATTTTTCACCAAGCCAATCTTACGCTCTTCAAGCAGATCAGATAAACTCGCCTGATGGCAGGCAGAATTCCCCAATATTTCATTGATCAACTATTAGATCGCGTCGATATAGTCGACTTGATTGACGGATTTGTGCCACTTAAAAAAGCGGGCGCTAACTATAAAGCCTGTTGTCCTTTTCATGGCGAAAAATCACCGTCATTCACGGTTAGCCAAGACAAACAGTTCTATCATTGCTTTGGTTGCGGAGCCAATGGCACCGCGATTACTTTCCTGATGGAACATAACCATCAAGAATTTAGAGATGCCATCGAAACACTGGCCCAACAAGCTGGCATGGAAATACCAGACGAAGCTACTTCTAACAAACCTCAAGTCAAAACCAAAACTGAAGATGGCATTGATTTATATAAACTCACAGAAAAAGTCAGTGATTTTTTCGAGCAACAGTTAAAAAACCACCCAGAGGCAGAAGCCGCCAAACAATATTTAAAAAATCGTGGTTTAACAGGCGAAGTCGCCAAACGCTTCCAAGTAGGATTTATTCCTGATGCTTGGGATACTCTGATGAAAGAATTTGGCGGCACAGAAAAACAACAAGCCGCCCTATTGCAAGCTGGATTGCTGACCAAAAACGACGATAAAAACCGAATCTACGACAAATTTCGTAATCGCATCATGTTCCCAATCCAAGACTATCGCGGCCGCTATGTCGGCTTCGGCGGTCGCGTTATGGATGATGGCGAACCAAAATACTTAAACTCTCCCGAAACACCCATCTTTCACAAGGGGGCGGAACTTTATGGTTTTTATCCTGCTCGTGGAGAAATCAGAAATCAAAGTTTAGCCATCGCCGTCGAAGGCTATATGGATGTCATTGCGTTGGCTCAATATGATATTAATATTGCTGTTGCCGCTCTTGGCACTGCATTGACGAACACCCATTTGCAAAGGCTCTTTCGTATCACTCCCAACATTGTGATTTGTTTTGATGGCGATCGTGCCGGACGTCAAGCAGCATGGCGAGCCATGGAAAATGCGCTACCACTACTCGAAGATGGTCGCAGCATACGCTTTTTATTTTTACCTCAAGGCGATGATCCTGACACTATGGTCAGGCAACATGGCAAAGAAACCTTTATGAGACTTGTCAATGAAGCTATGCCTTTGACGGATTTTTTAATCGACACTCTCAAAGAAGATTGTGATTTAAAAACCTTGGAAGGCCAAGCTAAGCTTGCCAACACCTGCAAACCTCATATTCAAAAACTGCCAGAGGGTGTTCTGAAAACGCTTGTTATGGAAAGACTAGGCAAGATCACCAACATTCAAGCCGAATCGTTAAACACAAATGTTGCTCATTCCAACCAAACAAACAGCAATCAAAACACTAATCGAAGCCAGGGCAATCAGCGTCAAGTCATTCATCGAGGTAACAATACACCTCAATTGAGCCTAATCAGTCGGGCTATTTCTTTGATGCTACAAAATCCAAAACTGGCTCGTACCACGGGTGATGTCAGTGTCTTTCTTAACACTCAATTACCAGGCTACAGACTATTCGCAGAACTTGTGCAAACAGTCACACAGAACTCTGGTCTTAACACTGCAAGCTTACTAGAGCGTTTCCGAGAAAATAAACACGTAAAAACACTTGAAAAACTCGCCATTCATCCACATAACTTAGATGAAAATCAACTAGCCAATGAGTATCAGGCCAGTATTGAAAAATTACGTGAGAGCCTCAATGAGCTTGAGTTAGATATGCTCATCAACAAAGAACAAAATGACGGATTAAGTCAAGATGAGAAAATAGTTCTAAAAAAGCTTCTAGAATCGACAAAAAAACGTTAAAACATCGACTTTTATTGCTCTTTTCATCATTTTTCAATTACAATCCGCCGTTACGCGTAGCATTTACAAAATTCTTTTCTGAGTAAATTCAAGATGGATTCAAGCACTAAACAATCTGAACTAAAACGTCTGATTATCAAAGGCCGTGAACAAGGCTTTTTGACATATAGAGAAATCAACGACCATCTTCCTGATGACATGAACGACACCGATCAAATCGAAGCGGTGGTGAACATGATCAACGAAATGGGCATTGAGGTCTATGATGCCGTTCCTGATGCTGACTCGTTGTTATTAAAAACAGCTGACAACGCCCCAGCCGACGAAGTTGACGAAGAAACAGATGCCGCATTAAAAACTGCCGTTGAAAATGAATTCGGCCGTACCACTGAT
>CALKZN010000116.1 GCA_938002995.1 uncultured Arenicellaceae bacterium
AGATGCCAAGGAGTTAGTGGAAATTTTTACCTTTACACCGCGATCGATAAGACCTTTTAGCAAGGTGAAACCTTCTGTTGGCATAACAAGGTAAGGTGATTGAATTAGGACTTCTGATGTTGCTGAATTGAGTAGTTTGACGATTTCTTGGGTAGTTTTTCCTCCGCCTTTTAATCCTGATTTCCCATCATTTTTGCCGGGTGTGTCGTGTATAAACCTTGCCTGACTCCAACGCATTTCATCTAAAGCCTGTTCAAAGCGTTGCGAAAGGTTGTTAATGCTATCTCGAACCTCGGGTGCAAAATTTTCGGGGTTGTTCGCGTAATTTTTTAAGTTTTGATATGTAGAACTAACTTCTTCAGTTGATAGTTGATTAAATTTTTTGGGTAACAGAGTCTCAATTGAGGGAGATAAAGAATGATTCCAAAAGGTTTTAAAATTCTCTGACATGGTCTTAACAGATTGTCCATAAACCAATATGTCTCGGTCGCGAAATGAATATTCTTGATTAAAATCAAAATATTCATCTGCCATATTACGTCCGCCAGTAATGGCAATTTGATCGTCATAAATCGCCACTTTGTCATGCATGCGCTGGTTGGATGACTGAAATTTGGTGATAAGATTCCACCAACGTTTGACAGTAGAAACGCCGACCTTATGTAAAGGGTTATAGATTTTTATTTGGATGTTAGGGTGTTTAACAAATGCTAATAATGGCGTCTTATCGGCATCAATGAGGAAATCATCAATAATCACTCTGACTTTCACGCCACGCTCAGCCGCTTGCAACAATGCTTCTGCTGCCAAAATGCCAATGTTGTCATCACTCCAAATGAAATATTGAATATCGATCGACGTTTGTGCGTTTTTGGTGAGCCATGCTCGACTCAATAAAGCCGTTTCTCCTTTGTCTAGAATCAGCGTTGCTGTAGCGTAAGGCGCTTTGTTTATACAAGACGGGCAAACTCCCTCAATGGTGTCATGGATGCTCGGGGTTGATGCTGAATGGCTAGTTTGACTGACCAGTAATAGCCCAATCATAGTCATAATTTTATTCAGATCGACCAGGTGTTGATTAAACGTTTTAATCATAAATAAGCATATTTTTGATTGTTCAGTATTTTAGTAATGCCTTTATTTACTCAGTTTTCAGCGAATAGCGTCTTTCCGGTCTCCCTACGGTGCCGTAGCTGACATTGGCAATGAGTTCTTTTTTAGAGATTAAGTATTCTAGATATCGTCTAGCCGTAGTTCGGCCTGAACCGATTTGTTGACTGACGTTTTCTGCTGTGAATAGATCTTCTTTGTTTTTGAAGAGTTGCCTAATCGCTTCTAGAGTGATGGAGTCAATGCCTTTGGGTAATGACTCTGAAGAGGTGTCAGTTTTTACCCCAGATGAAGTATGGATGAATTCATCAACTTGCGATTGGGCAACCTTTTCCATATTGGATAGTTTTTCTAAGTGTTCTTGGTATTTGTGAATGGAAGCTTCCAAGCGCGAAAAATTGAGTGGTTTGAGAATGTAGTCGAACACACCGTTTCTTAGTGCAGTGGTGAGCGTTTGTACTTCTCTGGCAGCGGTGATCAAGATCACATCGGTAGCGGTATTTTCAGAGCGAATTGAGCTTAATAAGTCTAGGCCGCTGCCTTCGGGGAATTGGATGTCTAGCAAAATCAAATGCGGCTGAAAGACCTGGATCATGTCTCTGGCTTCGTCTAAACTATTCGCAACGCCAACTAGATCAACGCCTTCAATACGTTCTAGGAATCGTTGTTGTATCTCAGCAATTTGCTGATCATCTTCTGCAATGACGACTTTAATAGGAAGCTGCATAATGGACTATATGAATTTTATTTTTGTTTTTATGTCTGTGTATTTTATTGCTTGGCTAAATATAGCGTAAAACATGCACCATGATCAGGTTTGGATTCAATAGTGACGCTGCCACCCCATTGGTCAACGAACTGTTTGACTAAGTATAAACCATAGCCATGGTTTTCATCCGATTTGCTGGAGTAGCCTTTTTCAAAAATAAGATCATGCTCAGTTTCATCTATGCCGCCACCTTGGTCTTCGACATCAAAAATAATATTGTCGCCAATATCAGTGATACCAACTTTGACAACTCCACCTTGACCAATATGTTTGAAGGTTGCTTCTAAGGCATTGTCAATTAAGTTGCCTAGGCAACTGACCAATTGTTCTTTTGGGAGAGAGTCTGAAATGATGTCTATTTGACTGTCTTCTTCGACAGAAAGGATTAAGCCCATTTCTCGGGCTCGACTGTATTTACCCAATAAACAACCTGCGATGAGAGGGTCATTGACGTTGTCCATGAGTTGTCCGATCAATGCTTGATGGACTTCAGTTTCGCTGCCTATGACATTCAAGGCTTCTTCATTGGCGCCTAGTTGAATTAGCCCAGCGATTGTATGGAGTTTGTTGGAGTATTCGTGGGCTTGGCTGCGTAAAGAATCGGCGAGTGTTTGTATGCGGCTGAGTTTTTCACTGACAAGATCAACTTCGTTTTTTGGCCTGAAGCTGGAAACGACACCGGTAATTTCAGAATTAGCGGTTAGGGGCAGTCTGTTTACAATCATGGATTTTCCGTTCAACCAAGTTTCATGGTCGAATTGAGATTGTCCAGTTTCCAATACGCTCATCATGCCACTTTCAGGCAATACTTCAGAAATATGTTTGCCAATTGCAGAGCCATCAACATCCAGTTCAAGCGTTTCAATGGCCTTTTTGTTGAGTGTGGTGATGATGCCTTTATTGTTCACGGCGATAACGCCTTCGCGAATGGATTGCAAAGTGGCGTCTTGTTCTTTGAATAGTCTTGAAATTTGTTCGGGCTCAAGACCAAAAATTGCTTTCTTGAAGCGCGAAGCAATCAATATGGCCATAAGAATACTCAAAAGGATCATGATTAGAATCACGACCAGCAATACAAAGCTATAGCGATATACTGTGGCTTGGACATTGTTCAATAAGTATCCAACAGAAATAATGCCAACAACCTGTTCGCCAAATGCATCGTATACAGGTGCCTTGCCACGCATGGATAAACCTAGGCTGCCAGCCGCTTTTGAAATATAGCCTTGACCTTGAACCAATGCTGGAGAGTTGTCATCGCCGTCATCATCCGCCATCGATTTCCCAATTTTTTCGGGGTTTGGATGGGCTAGGCGGATACCTTGACGATTACCAATCACGATAAAAAGGGCATCGTTAGTGTCTTTTAGTTGCGTCGCCAGAGAGTTTAAGAACGCCACATTTTCTTGTTCAATGCCTTCAATCACGCTAGGCATTGTGGCAATGGTTTGAGCGACTTTTAAGGCGCGTTGCCCGATTTGGTCGCTCAAAGAATCGGTTAAATATATCCAAGCAAAAACGCCAATGATGCCTGTTTGCAAAGCGCCAGTGATGCCCAATGCTAGGATCATGCGATTTTTGAGTGAAGATTTGAAATTCAGCATTTATCAGGACAATCGAACGTTTTTATTATTGGTTTTGTTTTTTTGCTTAGTTTAACGGATTTTTGTTCGTGGTTTTTATGAACAAAATCACCAATATGTGTTTAAAGCTGTTTATCTGCCTTTTATTCTTTTTGTTGAGTGCCGACAGTATTCTTACTGCTAAGTTAGAAATCATCCCTGCTAGATGACTAAACACTATATTAAGTGGAAGGTGTTTATTATAAAAATAAAAAAATACTATCCACTCTCAGCATCAACAATAAATAATACTAATTACAAAAAGAGATAAGGTTATGAAAAAAATATTTGATCTAAAAGTTGCTGCATTTGCAGCAACTGCTATTCTTCTAGCAAGCCAAGCAACGCCTGTCGTTGCTGCAGAAAAAACGCTTGATAGCATTCACTTTCTCATTCCTGGTGGCGCTGGCGGCGGCTGGGATGGTACGGCTCGTGGGACGGGTGAAGCACTTACGAAATCTGGTATCGTTGGTAAAACATCGTTCGAGAATATGTCAGGTGGCGGTGGCGGTAAAGCGATTGGTTTCCTGATTGAAAATGCGAAAAGTAATGAAGGAACATTGATGGTGAATTCAACACCTATCGTGATTCGTTCATTAACTAAGCGTTTTCCACAGAGTTTTCGTGACTTAACGATGGTTGCAGGCACTATTGGTGACTACGCTGCCTTTGTTGTGAAAAAAGACAGCCCTTACAAATCATTCAAAGATGTTGTTGATGCATTCAGTGCAAATCCAAAAAGCATTGCTGTAGCCGGTGGTTCAGTGCCTGGTGGCATGGATCATTTGGTTGCTGCATTAGCTTTTGAAGCAGCAGGTCAAGATCCAGTGAAAGTTAAATACATTCCTTACGATGCAGGTGGTAAAGCCATGGCATCTTTGTTGAGTGGTGAAACGGCTATGCTCTCTACTGGCCTTTCTGAAGCGATTGGTTTGGCTGATGCTGGCGAAGTACGCATTCTTGCAGTCACTGCATCAGAGCGAGTCAAAGCTGCGCCAGATGCGCAAACATTGAAAGAGCAAGGCATAGATGCAGAATTTGTTAACTGGCGTGGTTTTTTTGCTGCTCCGGGTATTTCTGAAGAAAAACGTCAGCAATATATCAAAGCTTTAGGCGCGATGTATGACACGCCAGAATGGGAAACGGTTCGTGCCCGCAATGGTTGGGTAAATATCTACAATCCAGGCGATAAGTTCACTGCATTCCTTGAAGACCAAGAAAAAGTAATTGGCGATTTGATGAAGAAACTTGGCTTTCTGTAAGCCTTAATTTTTTAGACGTTTAAAAATGCCCTGCTAACCTTGTTGTCAGGGCATTTTTTCTAAGTAACTGCTAATTAGTAATAATAAATAAAAATATAAGCTGTTTCGTAAAGGCGTATGTCCCATTCCTTCTTTACGAGGCGATGCTTTATCATTGAGAGATCAATAGATCTTTGGTAAGGAGAATAAAATGACGTTAGAAAGAGGATTAGCATTATTATTTTTAATGCTTGCAGCATTGTATGGTTACACTGCTTTTTTTGAAATGGATGCTAATTTGCCTCCATTTGCAAAGAATAGTTCAGTTTGGCCAAGTACCTTCCCAAAAGTAATTAGTGCTATTGGAGTCTTTGTAGGTATTAGTTTGTTGATGAGCAGTCTCAAGCAAAGTGCGGAAGAATCACAACTTCTCATGAGCGAATTAAAAGGCTATCAATATACTCCGGTATTAATTTTTATCGTCATGATGGCGGTTTATGCGCTAATGCTTCGTCCAGCAGGTTTTATTACAACGAGTATTGCATTCTTGTCGATAGGAGCAATCATTCTTGGCGAAAGGCGTTATGCGACTTTAGCGATAATTTCAACAATTTTCACGGTAGGTATTTGGTATTTGGTGCAAGAAGTGTTGGGTATTTTCTTAAAGCCATGGCCAGCATTTATAGCGGGGTAAGTGATTATGTTAGAAGGTATTTTATTAGGCTTACAAACTGCATTTTCAGTCAAGATGCTACTGATGGTAATTGGTGGCTGTTTGATTGGAACATTTATTGGTATGTTGCCAGGTCTTGGACCCATGTCCATTATCGCGATTATGATTCCTGTCGCGATTTCTATAGGTGATCCATCGGCAGCTTTGATCTTATTAGCGGGCGTTTATTATGGCGCTATTTTCGGTGGTTCTACTTCTTCAATTTTGATTAATGCGCCTGGTGTTGCCGGCACAGTGGCAACCAGTTTTGATGGCTATCCAATGGCTCGTCAGGGTAAGGCAGGTAAGGCATTAACAATTGCAGCGATTTCTTCTTTTGCAGGCGGCACTATCGGTGCAGTTTTGTTGATGGGGTTTGCACCTGCACTTGCCAGTGTTGCTTTACTATTCCACTCAGCAGAATATTTTGCCTTGATGGTAGTAGGTTTATCGGCGATTGCTGCATTTGCTGGCAATGGTCAGGTGATGAAAGCTTTGGCAATGACATTGCTTGGCTTGATGTTAGCAACGGTGGGTGAGTCGGCTTTGTACAATGAGCCGCGTTTTACCTATGGTTTTTTGAACTTGCAGTCGGGTATTGGTTTTATCACCCTAGCAATGGCAATGTTCGCTTTGCCTGAAGCGTTTTATTTGATGCTTGATCCGAGCCGGTCAAAATCACAGTCTGAGCAAGACAGTGAAATTAAAGATCTGCGAATTACTAAAGAAGAAGCCAAGAAGATTGCGCCTGTAATTGGTAGGCAGTCTGTATTAGGTTTCTTGATTGGTGTATTACCGGGTGCGGGAGCAACCATTGCTTCGTTCCTAGGTTATGCGGTTGAACGAAACCTTGTCTCAAAAGAAGAACAAAAAGAGTTTGGCAAAGGTTCAATCAAAGGCTTGTCAGCCCCAGAAACAGCTAATAATGCGGCTTGTTCAGGTTCTTTTGTACCGTTGTTAACTCTCGGTATTCCGGGCAGTGGAACCACGGCTATTTTACTTGGTGCATTACTTGCCTTGAATGTTACCCCTGGTCCGCGTTTGATGGTGGATCAACCAGAGATTTTCTGGAGTGTGATCATTTCAATGTATATCGGTAACTTGGTGTTGTTGGTGTTGAATTTGCCATTGATTCCTTACATTGCAAAAATCCTCACGGTACCACGCTCCTACCTGATTCCGTTTATTATGTTCTTCACCTTGATGGGTGTGTACATCGGTCAAAATAATGCAGCAGAACTGCTAATTTTGATTGGTCTTGGCACGATGGCAACAGTCTTTCGTTTTGCGGGTTATCCATTAGCGCCATTGCTTATCGGTTTTATTTTAGGACCAATGATGGAAAATAACTTTTCTCGTAGTGTGCAGTTATTTGATGGTGTTAGCTTTTTATGGGAACGACCAATGACAGGTGCGTTATTAGCACTTGCTGTCTTTTTGGTGATATTGCCAACATTGAAACAATCTATTGCTGCTCGACGTGAACGCCGACGCTTTACTGCGGAGGGTGATTGAGGTTTACTTCAGGGTTTATGTTCGGTGTATAGCTAAAGATAGTTGAAAGGATCTTGACTATCTTGTAGTTTGTTAGTTCTTCGGCGTGTTTAAGGCTTTAAGCTAATCAATTTCATAGACGGCGATGCCGCCTTTGTTTTTTTTGCCATAAATGTCGCCAATGAAGGCAATATATAGTTTTTGCTGACTTTCAGAAAAATACATGCCATATGGAGGCCCCGCATATGGGGTGGGTAAGGTAACGTTTTTTTCTAAAAATTTTTGACGTTTTAAGTCATAGATAGATATCCGGTTTGCATGCCATTGTGCGGTAAATAAGTATCTATTTTTATGAAGGTAAAGGCCGGTGATATTAGTGTTCGGGAAATTAATAACTGTATCGCTATTGCCTGATTCAAAGTCCGTTATTTTAATAATATTAGATCCTTTTCCAGGATTTAAACCTTCACGTTTTTCATAAGAGTTAGATATCCATATGCTATGTTCATGGCACAAAACTTGCCGGCCATAGGCGATTCTTTTGTCATGATCAGCGAAGACTTCAATCTCATCGGGATTGTTTGTGTTAACTCGGATAAGTCTTGAATGTAAGGAATCTGCTATATATAGCCATTGATCTTGAGTGCAAATACCATGCGGAGCACTTAATAATGATTTGTCTTTTGGGAGTTCTTGGAAACTTTTAAAGTGCTTGTCATAGGTGTAAATTAATTGCCCCCATCCACCACTAAAAAATAATGTTGCCTCATTCGTGGCCAAGTGATGAGGTGAGCTGAATTGACGTTTTTTATCAGGATGTCTGAGATAAGTAGCCGGTTCAGAAAGATCTGAATCCGTAATAGCTAATTTGGACGAAAGCAATTCAGTGACTATCGTCTTTCCGTTGAATTCGATAATATCAGCTGGGTGATCAAAGCCAGTTTTTAATGCTATGAATTTGATGTTAATGCTGGAAGATAAATAAAAGTAGGCAGTTATTGCAAGGCTCAATATCAATAAACTGCTTAGGACAATAGATAGCTTTCTATGTTTGCTTGCAAGCATTAAGAATTTTAGGTGTGGCTAAAAAATTGAATTGTTATAGATTTAGATAATCTGATATTGATTGTTGAATACCAATGGCATCAAGCCCAATTTGCGATAAAAGAGAATTTTGCGTTCCATGATGTATATAACGATCGGGTAAGCCTAGATTCAGAACTCGTACATCAATCTTTGCTTGGTTGATGTACTCATTTACGGCAGAACCAGCACCACCAGTGATGACGTTTTCTTCCAGAGTAACGAGCAAGTCATGTGATTGAACAATTTCAGCGATTAATGCTTCATCAATAGGCTTAGCAAAACGCATATCGACGACAGTCGCATCAAATTCCTCAGCAGCTTGCATGCCGCGATCTAGTAATGTGCCAAAATTTAGAATAGCAATTTTGTTTTTAGTACTTTTTGAGTGACGGGCAATACGACCTTTGCCGATTTCAATCATCGACATTTCTGCTTGTTCTTGAGCGCCAACACCTGCGCCACGAGGATAGCGAACAGCTGTAAAGCCTTTGTATTGATAGGCTGTGTGCAGCATATTGCGGCATTCGGCTTCATCACTAGGAGTGAAAATAACAATATTAGGAATGCAGCGCATATAACTGATATCAAAGGCACCAGCATGGGTTTCGCCATCAGCGCCCACTAAGCCTGCGCGATCAATAGCAAGAGTGACGTCTAAATCCTGAATGCTTATATCGTGAATGAATTGATCATAAGCACGTTGTAAGAAAGACGAATAAATAGCGACAACTGGCTTGAAGCCATCACAAGCAATGCCAGCGGCAAAGGTGAGGGCATGCTGCTCGGCAATGCCGACATCATAATAACGTTCTGGAAATTCTTCTGAAAACTCAACTAAACCTGAGCCTTCGCGCATAGCTGGAGTGATGGCTAATAATTTATCGTCATCACGAGCTTCAGCGCATAGCCAATCACTAAACACTTTAGTAAATGTACGAATTTTTGGAGAAGGAGCTTGTTCGCCTGATGAAACGTCAAACTTGGAAACTGCATGGTAGCCAATCGGTGCGTCTTCAGCAGGTTTGTAGCCTTTGCCTTTTTGCGTGACGATATGTAAAAATTTTGGACCTTCAATCTCTTTGAGGTTTTGCAAAGTTTTGACCAATGCATCAACATCATGGCCATCTATTGGTCCAATATAATAAAATCCGAGTTCTTCAAATAATGTGCCTGGCATGATCATACCTTTGGCATGTTCTTCCCAACGACGCATGAAATTCTTGATAACTGGCGCGTTGCGTAAGACCACTTTGGTACCTTCACGAACGCTGGTATAGGCCTTGCCAGATAAGATTCGCGCTAAATAATTCGACATTGCGCCAACATTGCGCGAAATCGACATTTCATTATCATTGAGGATGACCAACATATTGGCATCCATGTCACCAGCATTATTTAAAGCTTCATAAGCCATGCCCGCAGTGAGTGCGCCATCGCCGATGATGGCAACTGATTCACGATTGATGCCAGCTTGCTTGGCGGCAACTGCCATGCCTAGGGCTGCACTGATAGACGTGCTTGAATGGCCTGCACCAAAAGTGTCATATTCACTTTCGTCACGTTTTAGGAAACCGGATAAGCCACCTTCTTGGCGAATAGTGTGTAATTGATTGCGTCGACCAGTAAGAATCTTGTGTGGGTAAGCTTGGTGGCCAATATCCCAGACGATGCGATCTTCCGGAGTGTTATAAACATAGTGAAGCGCAGTAGTCAGTTCGACTGTGCCTAAACCCGCAGCAAAGTGACCACCAATTTGAGCCAAAGTGTCAATCAAAAAACCGCGCACTTCTGCACAAATTTCAGGCAATTGATCCTCTGAGTATTCACGCAAATCAATGGGTGAATTAATCTCAGCTAATAGCGGATATTTTTCTAACAGTTTGGCTGGCATTCGAGTAAGTGGGATTGATCTCTTGCTGTCGTTAATTAATGCGTTGAACAACAAGGCGAGCAAGCTCTTCAAGCAGCGCGCTATTATCGCTTAACTGCCCTAGTGACTGCAATGCATCATTTACTAATTTCTGTGCTTCTGAGCGAGCAGCATCAATCCCGAGGTGCGAAACGTATGTTGATTTGCCAAGTGCTTTATCGGCACCAGACTGTTTGCCGAGTGTTTCAGTGTCTGCAGTTTCATCCAATACATCATCAACAATTTGAAATGCCAAGCCTATTTTTTCGGCATAATTTTGCAAAGCGTCATACTCTTGCGAGCTAGCTCGCTCTGAACATAAAACGCCCAGTAAGGTCGATGCTTGGATCAAAGCGCCTGTTTTCAAACGATGCATTGCTTTTAAGTCAGTCAGAGAAATACTTTCGTTTGTCGCTGACATATCGAGCATTTGCCCGCCGACCATTCCTTGAGCTCCGGAAGCTTTGGCTAATAATGCTACCTGTTTCAGTTTTGTTTCAGTCGTAAGTAATATGTTACTTTGATCTACAAGAAGTTCAAAAGCCAACGTTTGCAGTGCATCGCCAGCGAGAATGGCGGTTGCTTCATCAAATTGAATGTGTGCAGTTGGCTTGCCGCGACGTAAGTCATCGTCATCCATTGCTGGTAAGTCATCATGAATGAGTGAATATGCATGGATGCATTCGACCGCGCTGGCTGCATTGTCGAGTTTCTCCAAAGGTGTGTTAAATGCAATTCCAGCTGCATAGACCAGCATGGCGCGTAAACGTTTACCCCCATTGAGTGTTGAATAGCGCATAGCGCTGCCTAATGGTTCAGGGATATTTCCTTGTAAGCATTTTTCTAGCTGAGCTTCAGTGCGTTGTCTTAACTCGTCAAGGCTGACGATGGTTTGAGAGTGGTTGCTTGACACAATATTTATGTCAACTATTGGTCGTCAACATTAAATGGTTGGCTATTTAATTGACCATTATTGTCTTTTAGCAATATTTCTACTTTTTGTTCAGCGTCTTCGAGATTCTTTTGTAATGTCTTGATTAGACCAATCCCTGTTTGGAAGTCATCTACGGATTTTTGTAGCGACTGGTCGCCAGTTTCCATTCGACTGACTAATGCTTCCAGTTCAGCAAATGCTTGTTCAAATTCAATAGGTTGATCTTGTTGTGGTGTTTTTTCTGACATTATTACCTCCGAGCGGCTATATTCTAGCTCAATCTGGTGGTGATAACGAGACTCTATATGACCTAAAATTGAATTTATCTTATCGATTTATTTGAACGATGTCTGTGCTGCGCTAATGCAAGCTTTGTTGGTAAATAGAGCGGGACAAAAAAAGGCGAATAGTGATATATTTGCCGCGTTAATCGTTGGAGTCTTTTTTATTTATGTCTGAACAATATGATTCGTCCGCCATTGAGGTTTTAAGTGGCCTTGAACCAGTGCGTAAGCGCCCTGGGATGTACACTGAAACGGAAAGACCTAACCATCTTGTTCAAGAGGTTGTGGATAATAGTGTCGATGAGGCTATTGCCGGGCACAGTAAACGCATTTTAGTCACGATCTTCAAAGACGGTTCAGTTGAAGTAGAAGATGATGGCCGTGGTATGCCCGTGGATATTCACCCTGAGGAAGGCGTATCGGGTGTTGAAGTTATTATGACGAAGCTGCATGCGGGTGGTAAATTCTCTGATAAAAACTATACCTTTTCAGGTGGTTTACACGGCGTTGGTATCTCGGTAGTTAATGCTTTATCAACGAATGTTGAAGTTTGGGTTAAGCGTAGTGGCAAAGAATTTAATATTGGTTTTTCCAATGGTTTGAAGCGTTCAGAGCTGGAAGAAATAGGCACTGTTGGTCAGCGTAATACAGGTACACGAATTCGTTTTTGGCCAGACCCTCAGTTTTTTGATAGCGATAAAGTGAGTGTGCGCAGACTTGCTAAATTATTGCGTGCCAAAGCGGTATTATGTCCTGGTCTGGAGATTGAACTACGCGATGAAATAGACGAAAAAAATAGCACATCATGGTGTTTTGAAGATGGCTTAACTGAATATGTAAAGCATTCTTTGGCTGATTGCGAGTGGATTCCTGAAGGTGGTTTTCGTGAAAAGAAGACTGGCGAAGGAGAAGAAGCTGAATGGATGGTGGTATGGAGTGTTGACGCTGAAGAAGCGGTCACTGAAAGTTATGTCAATTTGATTCCAACTGCTCAAGGTGGCACGCATGTTAATGGTTTGCGAACGGGTTTGACGGATGCTATTCGTGAATTTTGTGAATTTCGTGATTTGTTGCCACGCGGTTTGAAACTTGCACCTGATGATGTTTGGTCACAGTGTCATTATGTCTTATCTGTGCGCATGGCAGAACCGCAATTTTCGGGGCAAACTAAAGAGCGTTTGTCTTCTCGTGAGATATCTGGTTTTGTTGCGGCTGCTGTAAAAGATACCTTTGGCTTGTGGTTGAATCAACATATTGAGCAAGGTGAACGTATTGCTGCTTTGGCTATTGATAATGCTCAACGTCGTTCAAAAACTGCAAAAAAAGTAAAACGAAAAATAGAGAGAGAAGTGAGTAGGTATTTTTTAACATTATATTGGTAGTAAAGAAATTAGTGGGGTATAAAGATAATTGGTATTAAGACGAAGCTCAATAGTGAAGTCATGATTATTCCTTGATGAATGTCAATAAAATTAAATACTTTAAAATTTGTTTAGAATTGAGTCCTA
>CALKZN010000117.1 GCA_938002995.1 uncultured Arenicellaceae bacterium
AATACATAACTCCAAGAACCCTATTTTTCTTCAATCGGGATTAAATCGCTTTATTCTTATCTACAAACCAAAGCGATTGATTCAAGCAAGTTAATTCTGTTTTATGTCTTTTGAGCCTATTAGAGCCAAAGGGCTGCCACCCTTGCCAAAAATTCGTCAGATAGCAATTTTAGTGGATGATAATAACTATTCACAAACAGATTTGTATGCGCAAATTATCTTGCGCGAATTGCCTGACGATCCGCATGCAAACTTGATTGCGGCATGGGTAGCTAAACATTTTGATTTACGTGAATCTTTTGATAATTTTTTTCAAAAAGCTAAAATTAATACTCAAAATGGAAAGCGATCAATAGAAGCTTTAGCTACTGATTTACATATTGAATTAGAAGGAATGTTAGCTTATGAGGGTCAAGTAATTAAGGCTGATATTGAAAGTTATAATATAAAAAAATATGCTATTAAAAATCATGCTGATAATGTTGAAACATTCCACTTGATCAAAGCGTGGGGTTTTGGCTTTGGCTCTGAAATGGCCTCATTAATGGGTCAAGCATATTTAGCAGAAATTACTGGAAGAACGCCGGTGGTTCATTGGGGACGTAATTTTTTGTACAGAAGTGAAGGCTATGAATGTGTATTTGAGCATTTCTTTCAACCATTTAATTCGTTGTCTATTCAGTCAGTTTTACAAAAACAACCGATTTCATTTTTTCCTCCTAAATGGAATGCGGTAAACTTAATTGATGAAAACATACAAAAAAGAACTGGAGAATATTCCAAAATGTCAGCTTTGTATTACTTGTCACGAAGTGAACAACTGACAGTAGCTGATTATTATGCAGGAGTTATTAATATTAAGCCTTGGCTCCCTAAAGGACATCAATTGCAATCCTTAAGCTTTGATGGAACTTATCGATATTTAATGAAGAAGTATCTAAGACCTCAAAAAGCCATTCAAATAATTGCTGATCAATTTGTGAAGTCTGAAATTGCAGTGCCTTTTATTGCTGTACATGCTCGAGGTTCAGATAAAGATGAAGGTTATCGTGCAATGACTTCTATTCCGATGAAAACTTTACATTATGCAAAGCAACGTTTGCTGTTGTTATCTGCAGATGCGAAATTGTTTTTAATGACAGATGATCAAAGTTTATTGGAGTTATATCAACGTGAATTTGGTCAACGCTTAATTACAACTGATTCTCAAAGATCATCTTCTGATGTCGGCGTGCATTATGATGTTAGCAGCGATAAGCGGTCGGCGGGTCAGGAGATGCTGGTTGATATGTTAATTGCATCTCAAGCTGATTTTTTTATTGGCTTGGGTTTGTCGAATCCGTCACAACTCATCTATTATATGGGAGAATTTTCCAGAGAAAATTATGTTTTATTTGGAGAAAATAGACTCAAACAATTTAATACTCATTTGTATCAGACAGTTTCAGTGAGATAAGGGAAAACGAAATGATGAGAGTGCGCATACTGATAGATATTTTAATTCACTATAGACATTTTTTCGGTGCTTGTAGTTTTAAATTTATATTACTATTTTTATTAATATTTGTAACTACGGTCAGCCAATCTCAAGACTCATCGAAACAAGTTGAAATTGAAAATTTATCGATATTTGCGGAATCTTTTGTACAAAAAAATTCAACTTTACGAATAAAAAATAGCAAGAATTTATTTAAGAAATTAATGAGAAATCCAAAAAATGGACAATTACCTGAGGCTGTATTTAAAAGCCTCAGCTATAGATTTCGTGACCCATTTGTTGCTTTACCTCCAGAGCTTTCAACTCATTTATACCAAATAGATAGGGATTCAAAATTATATTTTGAAGAGTTATATGACCTTGAGAAAACTTGGGCTTTATTAAACTCCACACAAGAGCGAATAAAAGGAGAGTCAACATGGATTGATACAATTGTAAAAAATAATATTGCTATAGATGCTATTGATGTGTGGTATCGAATGGCACATAAAAATCAATATACCAAGTGGATTAATGAAGTTAAAAAAGGACTAATTGAAGAAGATAAGAATCTTGCATTTAACAAGGATGTGCTTTCAGAACAAGAGTATGGGCAAGCGAATATACAACTGTTGGAATCGTTAGCGGACAGCACATTGATGAGTCAGTATTTAGATGCTGAATCAGCTTATTTATTTGTAAGAACTGATGTAAGGAAATTGCCAGAAACAGCATTAAACACAACAAATTATAGCTTTGGTCAAAAGTTGTTTTGCCAACCGGATGCTAAACAAATGCAGATTGGTAATATTTACTTAAATGCAAATTTCCCTCAAATGATGGAAGTTTTGAAGACTAATGAATTAGGTAACAAGATATGGCAGCTTATAGACGCGGCTAAAATTTTGTCTCAACAGTTGTTGAATAAGCCTTTGGATAAACAATTACAGGCTGCAAATTATGTATTGAGTGACGCTGTGTTAAGTATGATTTTAGGGTTAAATCAAAAACGCTTAAATGAATTTAACCAAAATAGGGATAATTTTTTTGAGAAAAAAAATCAATATGACTTTTTTATAGGAGATATGCAAAAAATAGTTGAATATATTGATTTTCAGAATGAAGTGTTTAACCTTATTTTAAATGATCATTTCATTGCAAATGAAAGAATTGCTACAGCAAATTTAATTTTATTTCGAGAATGCATGGGGAATGCTCAAGCGAAAGTTAATATTAAAAAACTTATTCAGTTTACAGAAAGCCGTTATTTTGAAGGTTTGAACTTTCCTCAAGCAATTGCTGTTAAAAAACAAATTGCGGATATTAATCAACGATGGGATGGTAAACGATTTATGAATCATTCTACTTTTCTTGCTCAACAAGAAAAGACTAGGCAAGTTGAAATTATTCGCAAGAAAGAAGTAGAGAAAGCTAAACAGACAGAACAAGCTAAACAGACAGAACAAGCTAGACAGACAGAACAAGCTAGACAGACAGAACAAGCTAGACAGACAGAACAAGCTAAACAGACAGAACAATTAGCAAAAAATGTAAAACCGAACTCTGTGTCGCCTCTTTCAGCTCAGGAGAATGCAAATATTAAACCCGACTCTATTATTGGCGCAACTTATGAGCAAGCAGCAAAATGGTTACAAGCTAAGGGTTTCACTTTATCGAGTTATCAGGAGATTCAAACACTTACTAAAGGTAGGGGGTATTCTATTCAAGTATTAACAACATCTTCTCCATCAGAGGCGGCATACGTCGCTAAAAGCTTTAATAGAATAGATGACGTTAAAGTTTATCTGTCATCGGTGACAATTAATGGAGTAGTAGAAAAACGATACAAAATACTGGTTACATTTATTGCTGGACGTGTGAATGCAAAAAAGTTTCAAGAACTTCAAAAGTCAGCACTTGAGAAAAAAGGTTTTTTAAAGCGTTATTCGATGATTCGTAAAGATTCGATTTTTTAGCTGTGTTGGTAGTGTTCAGCCCAGGCACTCATTAGTTGTTTTTCATATTCAACGATAAAAAGTTTTCCGTTGCCTAAGGATGAGGAGGAAAATCGGGTGCGCAGGCTTTGTCTTAACTTTCGTAACTCATTCAAGTTTTGTGCTTTTTCTTGGCATATTTCAATAAATTGGTGATCGTTTATAGCCACCCATGATGATAAACCTAGTGTGTTCAGTATGCTTCCCGTAGTGCGTGAAACATGCGAATTCCCTGAGCGTGTAACTACTGGGATGCCGAGGTTTAGTAAGTCACAAGTAGTTGTTGTGCCATTATAAGGAAAGCTATCAAAGCCGATATCAAACCGACTAAGTGCCTGCCAGTGATCTGCCTTTGTTGGTGAATAATGTTCAATAGATATTCGATCTTGCTTGATTCCTTTATTTTGGAAAAAATGCAATAACTGTTGACGAGCATTGGGTGATTTTAAACTACGTGATTTGATATGAAACCGTGAGTCCGGAACTGCCTTTAAAGCTTGTGCCCAAGTCTTGATCCAGACATCTTGTAGTTTTGCATGATTATTTGCTGAGCCAAAGGTTATGAAACCCTGTTGTTCAAATGGGCATGTAGTGTATTGTTTAGGCATATCCGGCCATGGTGTGTAATTCCACATAGCGTGATGTAAGCGTAAAATTTGTTCGGTATTTTGTCCTTTGTTTTCTAATGGGTCGCAAAATATATCACCGATACGGTAGTCGACTTCAGGTAAACCGCTGGTTGCTGGATAGCCTAAATAAGTGATTTGTATCGGTGCAGTTCTATGCGAAAAAATATCAAGTCTTCCCCCTTTGGTGTGGCCTGATAAGTCGATTAAGATATCTATTTTTAGCTTTGTAATGAACTGGCAAGCGGTTTCAGTATCCATCGCTGAGATATCATGCCATTGTTTTTGCAAGCTCTTTAAACGTTGGGCCATATGATCGTTATTATTTGATCGATTATCTAAAATGTGAATATCAAAGCGTTCAGTATCATGGTTTTGTAAAATACCAAACATAAAGCTCCCCACCGCATGATTGCGCAAATCAGCAGTAACATAGGCAATTTTTAATTTACGTTTTTTATTATCAAAACTCTGTTGAGTATGTTGATAAGTAATATAGTTTTTGGTGTCAGAGAAGACATGTTTGGCGATATTCTGATGTGCAGTTAATATTTCTTTTCTTCCGGTCGTGCCAAAGTAAAGCAAAGTATAGGCAAGGTTTGATCTAGCTTGGTGATAGTCAGGTTTAAGAGATAGTGCTTTTTTATACTGTTTAACGGCTAAAGGACCTTGTCCCAGTCGATTTAGGGTCAATCCATGGTTGTTGTATAAGGAGTGGTTCTTGGGGTCTTGTTTAATTGCATAAACAAAGGTTTTTCGAGCGAATTCGTACTCTACGTGCTGATAAAAAAGTAAACCTAAATTATTTAAAGCAGTACTTTTGTCTTTTATTTGTATTAAATATTCATCAAGTTTGATGCAGGCTTTTGAGTGGTCGTCTTTTGCGATGTTGATGACAACACTAGCGAAATTTTCTAAGGTTTGAGCTGACATAAGGCTTCTACCAGTGTTCTCCAAGTAGCTCAGCAATATAACGAGCGCCATATTTTTGAGTGAATTCAGGATACATGATGCCATCAGAGTTGCGAGAACGATTATGCCAGCCATTTTCTTTTAGCCAACATTCACGTTTCATGACTAGCTGCATACAGTCAATATTTCTAAATTTGGTAGGCATCCCCGTTAAAATGACTGAATAAGTGTCTTCTTGACCAGGTCTGCGGCTAAAACCTCCATTGCAAAATACAACGCCTTTCATATAAAGACAAAAGATCAGTATGTCATTATTGTTTTTAATATTTCCTGAGGCATCAAAAATAGGGGGATAATCTTTGTCGGCATGGTATGCCAGCCTCGTTAATGCTTCTGGATATAAAACATTATCCGCATTCAAATGAATAATGTATTCGCCTTTGGCTTTGTTAATTCCCATATCTCTCAATGAATGTCCCCAATCATTAAAACGTTCGTCAGTAATAATAATGGAACCTATTGATTGATATTCTTCTTCCTCAAGCTCTTCTTGGTAGGCGTTTTCTTTCGGGCCATCATGCAACAAAATAATTTCAATTTGTGATGAATCAAGACTTTGTTGCATGATTGACCGAATAGCGCGTTGCATATATTCACGCTTAACGCTTTGATCATAATCAACAACTATAATACTAAATCGAATGCTCATAAAGGTATCAGTATTGTGTATTTCTTTGCGTTTGAAGTTGTTTTATAAATGATCTAAAAGATACATTTTGGGTTTAACTAGTGTAGCAAAACAAGATGCGCCATTGTTAAGGTATGAAACTAATGGATTAACGAGACTACCTGATGTTAGAGCGTTCGGTTTTTGATCAAGAGTATCGCCGCAACCTTCGGGTAAACGTTGAAATTTATGTAACCATGCCATGAATTCTGAAAAAGTTCCCTCTGAGTCAGGTTCATCATCTTTATTTCCTGGATAACTGCCAAACAATATTAAGCCACCAGGTTTTAATACTTTATAAAGTTCACCAAAAAAGTGTTTATTTAGTTGTTGTTGGTTGGCTCGAGTGATGAAAATTCCATCATATACTTTGTCTTGCTTTTCCAACTGAGCAGTATCAATAAACAAGTCAATAGATGCGTTGGGTAGGGCTTTTTGCCAAGCAAGTATGTCTAAATCCGCTTGCAATAAGATTCTTGGTTTTGTAGTTAATTCGGTTAAAAATAATAATGCTAATAATTCCTTAAGGAATACGTGTAGCTCCGGCGCGGGGCCAGCGAATAATGAGTTAAATGTTTTTTGTATTTCTTGATGCGATTGACTTAGCATCATATGCCGAAGAATGAGGTTGAAATTTCGATAACCATTTAGTGATCTTTCTCTTGAACCAAAGATTTCAATATGATGCTTTACACATAGGTTTGTCAAAATAGATTGATCATGTCGATGATCGCGAAAATATTCCAAATTTTCTTTACCAAGCACATTCTTGTTATCAGTGATGATGTGAGGCTCTTGACACCAGCGTAGCCATTCCTCCAAAAAAGCAATGGAAGCATCACTGTTTGACCACGCAGAATAGCCCGCTTGGACATGCGGTGAATTGTGATAAATGCTGGAATCACAATTCATGCCGACAAAACAATCACGCTTTGTCCAAACATGCGCTAGGCCATAATGTGGAATCCAGACGCCAGGTGTGAATCCTTTGTGTTGTTTTGCATATTCAATGATAGCGTCAACAGGAGTGTAAAAGGCATTTCCAATATTGCTATTG
>CALKZN010000118.1 GCA_938002995.1 uncultured Arenicellaceae bacterium
TCTAGGTGAGGTTCCTGATGTGCTAAAAGATGCGACCATTTATTCATTAGATATTGGTGCTTTATTAGCGGGTACTAAATATCGCGGTGAATTTGAAAAGCGCTTAAAAGATGTATTATCAGCGCTTGAAAAAGAACAACATGCGATTTTATTTATTGATGAAATTCACACAATCATTGGTGCAGGAGCTACCTCTGGGGGCGCATTAGATGCTTCAAATTTATTGAAACCTGCATTGTCTTCTGGTGCATTAAAATGTATCGGCTCAACAACCTATCAAGAATATCGCGGTATTTTTGATCGTGATCGTGCACTTTCTAGGCGTTTTCAGAAAGTTGATGTTGAGCCTGCAACTATTGAAGAGACTGTGGAGATATTACGTGGTCTGAAGTCTCGTTATGAAGAGCACCATAATGTCACATATACTAGTGAATCACTCCGAACCGCCACTGAGTTATCAGAAAGGTACATTACGGATCGTTTTTTGCCTGATAAAGCTGTAGACGTGGTTGATGAGGCGGGTGCAAGAGTACGTGCCTTCAAGTCAGCAGACGATGATAAGGTGCATTCTATTGATAGTGAAGATATGGAAATTGTTATTGCGAAGATGGCAAGAATTCCTTCACAGCGTGTTTCAAAATCAGATGTGGAATCGTTGCGTAATCTAGAA
This sequence comes from uncultured Arenicellaceae bacterium, assembly GCA_938002995.1. Taxonomy (GTDB): domain Bacteria; phylum Pseudomonadota; class Gammaproteobacteria; order Arenicellales; family Arenicellaceae; genus CALKZN01. The sequence continues at coordinate 671 of CALKZN010000118.1, forward strand.
CGTGATTTGAAAATGGTGGTTTTTGGGCAAGATAATGCAATTCAGCATTTGACCTCAGCGATAAAAATGTCACGTTCTGGTTTAGGTAAACCAGAAAAGCCAATTGGCTCATTTTTGTTTTCTGGGCCTACTGGCGTTGGTAAAACTGAAGTAACTAAACAGCTGGCGCATACTCTGGGTGTTGAATTGATCCGTTTTGATATGTCTGAATACATGGAACGCCACACTGTATCGCGTCTTATTGGAGCGCCTCCAGGTTATGTTGGTTATGATCAAGGTGGTTTGTTGACTGAAGAAGTCACTAAGCACCCTCATGCAGTATTGCTTCTGGATGAAATTGAAAAGGCACATCCAGATGTTTTTAATATCTTGTTGCAAGTGATGGATCATGGAACATTGACTGATAATAATGGTCGTAAAGCTGATTTCCGTAACATTATTATTGTGATGACTACCAATGCTGGCGCTGAACAAACATCAAGATCATCGGTTGGATTTACGCATCAAGATCATAGCTCTGATGACATGAAAGCGATTGAGAAATTATTTACGCCGGAATTCCGTAATCGCTTAGATTCAATTGTACGATTTAGTTCGCTTAGCCCAGAAGTTATTGGCAAAATTGTTGATAAAGAATTACTGCAAATGGAGTCGCAATTATTGGATAAAAATGTGACTTTGCGAGTAGATGAGAAAGCACGCGAATGGCTGGCTGAAAATGGCTATGACGTTGCCATGGGAGCAAGACCATTAGGTCGATTGATGCAAGAAGAAATAAAACGTGGTTTAGCTGATGAATTGCTGTTTGGAGAGTTAGTGAATGGCGGCGAAGTCGATATTTCAGTGAAAGACAATAAGCTGACATTTTTGACTAAAGCGTATCGTGATAAATTACCGAATAAAGAAGCAGAAGAAGTATAGATAAAGTGGAGCTTTAGTCTGGAACCTTTGAAAAGGTTTCAGGCAAGGCCTTAACTTTGTGAGTTTTAAAGAAGGCTTGGCTTAAAAAGTACTTAGATAAAAGTAAGGAGATTAATTAGGAGTCACTAGGTTCGTATGATTTGATTGTCATGATCCGACTTCTCGACTTTCTCTTTTCCACCATTTTTAATGGGAAGTAAGGATGTTCATCAGCAACCCAGAAAATAAAACTTTTTTCAGGGTTAAGTTCTCTTTCTAATACAATTTTAGTTGTCTCAAATTCACCGATGGGAGTTTTTAATATTTCTCGGGTTTCAGACTTGAATACATAGGCTTTTAAACGATTCTTTTTACCGTCAAGAACATAAGTAGTATTGTTTTTCAGGAAATCGATATCGGTATATGCAGCAGCAAATTGAAAATTACAAGAATCAACCAAATACCCTTCAGGTATAGCTAATGCTGATTCGTTGTTGTAATTGATGAAACGCGAATCCCAATCAATTTTTACATTGTTTTTGAATGATTTACGGCCACGTTTTTCTACGCTAGAACTGTCAGTTATGATCTGTTTTTCTTGTATTGAAAAAGCACACTGTTGAATCAAGTCGCCGCCAAGTACTAGCGATGCTGCTCCTTCAGCTTTAGTAATAGAACTGAGTACGAATTGGGTTTGATTCTTTTTAATAACGGTATGAATTTCGCCTAAATTTGTGCCATAAATATTCACTTTATAGCGAAGTTTAATAGCGCCATTTGGTGTCGCTTTATCCAAGGCAAAAACAGGATGAATTGTTAAACTGATAAAGATAGAGGTCAGGCAGCAAATCAATGATTTTTTGATTGTTGATGATGTGATTGCTGTTGATGTATTCATAATGAGGTGATGATATTAAATCGTAACCAATCTATCTAATAGTTTTGTTTCGATTATTTTACCTTTCTTTATTTGTATTGCTCCTGAGGATATCCATTTTACCGCTTGAGGATATATTTGATGTTCAAGAGTATGGATACGTTGTTGTAATGATTCAGCAGTGTCGTTTGTCTGAATGGGAAGTTTACCTTGTATGATAACAGGACCGTCATCTAATTCAGCAGTCACCAAATGTACGCTCGCGCCATGAAACTCATCTTTGGCATCGATGGCACGCTGATGTGTGTTGAGTCCCTTATATTTTGGTAACAGGGAAGGGTGGATATTAATTATCTTATCTGTGAATTGTTGGACGAAATCTGCACTTAGAATACGCATAAAGCCGGCTAAGATGATCAGGTCGGATTGATGTTTGTCTATCTCTTTTGCTAAAGCAATATCAAAATCTTCACGTGATGCAAAATTTCCATGAGGAAGTGTAATGGCCGAAATTCCTGAATTTTTTGCACGTTCTAGGCCATAAGCACCTTCGACATTGCTCACAACAGCTTTGATAATAATATTAAGTTCTTCAGCTCGATCAATAAATGCTTGAAGATTACTGCCACTTCCCGAGATTAAAACAACAACTTTTAATTTTTTTAAGCTCATTTTTAGAAGCGTTGCCTAGAATATTTTAATGAATGTCTTAGACAATTGTTACTGGCGCATCGCCAGACCCAGCTTCAATTCGGCCAATTTCAAATGCTTGTATATCATGTTTTGCGAAAGTAGTCAGAGTAGCGTCTTTATCCGCAGCAGCGATGGCTATAATCATGCCAACACCACAATTAAAAGCGCGATACATTTCCGCACGTTCAATGTCAGCGGTTTCAGCAAGTAAATCGAATAGTTCAGGCCACTTCCAGCTGCTTTCATCAACAATGGCATGACAGTCATCAGGTAAAACACGAACTAAATTTCCTGGGATACCACCGCCAGTAATATGAGCAAGCGCATGCACATCGACTGATTTGAATAAATCAAGACATGACTTGACATATATCTTTGTTGGTTCAATGACAGCTTCAGATAATGGGCGACCGTCAACAATCGTATTTAAGGGAACGCCAAAATCATCAATCACTTTACGAATTAATGAATAACCATTGGAGTGTGCACCTGAAGATGGCAGGCCAATAAGGATATCGCCAGCGGCGACCTTGCTACCATCAATGATATTTTCTTTTTCAACGGCACCAACACAAAATCCAGCAAGGTCGTATTCACCTGCATCGTACATGCCAGGCATTTCAGCGGTTTCGCCACCAATTAACGCGGCATTAGATTGACGGCAACCTTCGGCAATACCTGCAACAACTTTAGCAGCAGTTTCTGTTGTAAGTTTTCCTGAGGCAAAATAATCAAGAAAAAATAGAGGTTCAGCGCCTTGAGCTAAAATATCATTCACACACATGGCAACAAGATCAATGCCGATAGTGTCATGCTGGTCGAGTTGAAAAGCTAATTTTAGTTTAGTGCCTACACCATCAGTGCCTGATACTAATACGGGATTCTTATAGCCTTTAGGAATTTGGAACATTGCTCCGAATCCACCTAAACCACTCATGCAGCCTTCACGTTGTGTTGATTTTGCTAAGGGCTTAATGACATCAATAAATGCATCACCTGCATCGATATCTACGCCAGCATCTTTATAACTCAGGCCTTTTTTACTTTTGCTCATCGAATTTGTCTCTGTATTGGACAGATATAGATTGATTTAGGAGGAGTATTGTAACAATAGACTTTAATAATTACCTAGAAAATCGTATTTTATCTGGCGATAATAGACACATGATTTATCTGCCTAATCTGATTACTTTGTTAAGGATTGTTTCAGTGCCGTTCATCGTGATTTTATTGTTCAATCACAATTATGCGATGACATTATTATTGTTTGTTTTAGCTGGGTTTTCCGATGGTTTAGATGGTTATATTGCTAAGCGTTTCCAATGCGTGACTAAATTGGGGACGATGTTGGATCCGATAGCGGATAAATGTCTCTTAATTGCTTCTTTTGTCATGCTCACGTACCAGGAGTATTTGCCTTTTTGGTTGACAGTTATTGTTGTATTTCGTGACATATTGATTATCGGCGGAGTCGTACTTGTTAACGTTTTGCTGGGCAGTGTTGAACTAAAGCCATTGATTATTTCTAAAATAAACACGGCAATGCAAATTTTGCTAATTTTTGTAAGTTTGCTAGGCTTGGCGCACCCGCAAATAATTCCGAATTTTGATACGTCTTTTCTTTATATCTTAGTTGCTGGGACTAGTATATTGAGCGGTTTAGCGTATATTTGGCAGGGTTCAAGATTGGCCATGCGTGGCGAATTCAAATAAAAAAATTAAACGAAATTCATTGATTTAACCTACTTTAATTAGTGGTAGATCGTAGTAAAAATAAAATATATATTCATGAGTTCAGGACAAATTCCTCTTTGGATGCCACAAGCAGGTCATTCTCGATTTGATAGTTTTCACGTTGAAAGTGATTCTCCTGATGCCTTGTTAGTCGAAAATTTGCGCAGCTATCTTTTGCAAGGAGAGGCCACGCCATTATATTTTTATGGTGAATCAGGCTCTGGGAAAACTCATTTACATATTGCAGCAGCCAGCTTATCTAGAGAACTTGGCAATAATGATACAGTCTATTTTGACTGTTCATCACAAAATGTAAGTCATGAAATGTTGACGATGTGCCTCGATTCTCAATGCTTATGTTTAGATAATATTGATGTTTGGGCAGGTAATAGTTCAGCCGAAAAAGCTATTTTTGCTGTAGTAGAAAATGCTAAAAACTCTGATCAACGTTTGATCGTATCGGCGAAGTTCAAGCCGCAAGACAACCAGTTTGAATTAGCTGATTTGGTCAGTCGCTTATCAAGTGGAATGGTCTTTCAACTCAACACCTTGGATGATGAAGGTAAGTTAAAAGCCTTGCGTCAGAATGTCAATGATCGCAATTTAAAAGTGGATGATAAAGTGTTGCATCATTTATTGGTCCACTTCTCGCGTGACAATCACAGCTTGTTTGAAGCGTTGGACAAGTTAGACAGAGCCTCAATGATTGAGAAACGTAAAATCACTATTCCTTTCGTCCAGAAGGTTCTATCACACCAATAATTTTTAATTGATTTTGAAAAGGAGCGTTATTTTCAAACTTAAAGACGAAACGAGTTATCAAAATCCATGGATTTTTAACTATTTGTTTTTAAAACTTGTGTAATTAACTCATGGAAGCGAGATAAGTGCTTTGGTTTGTCATTTTGATAAGCATGTAGTGTATATATCGGCCATTGTGGTCCTTTTAGGTGAGTTGCTATATGGATTAGCTTCCCCATTTTAATATATTGTTTTGCCAAAATATCTGGAACTAAAATGATACCTAAGTGATTTAGGGCGATTTCAATGGCTGCAGGCAAGGTATTTGCTTTAGAAAATTGATTTAATGATATTTCATTGATGATACTTGAGGTTTGATCGGTAACTAACATTTTAGATTGCTGCCATGGGTTAGCTATCCAAGGGTGTTTGCATAAATCTTTGACTGTTGATATGTCAGGGCTTTTCTCTAAATATTTGGGTGTTGCACAGAATATTTCGGTTAATTTACCGGCGGGTAATGCTCGATAACTACTATCGGGTAACTTTCCAACGTGTATTGCCACATCTAATTGATGTTTTACTAAATCTAAAGTTGTGTCATCAGCAATGAGTTCAGGTTGAAGGTTTGGGTATTCTTTACACAGCTGTTTAATGGCTGGCAAGACTACTATTGATTGTAAACTGTGAGGAAAAGTAACTGCAAACTTGCCTCTAGGGTTATCTTTTGCTTGGTCAATATTATTAAATAAGAACTCAATTTGTTCTAAAATTATTGCACTGCGTTGCAATAAATTTTCTCCAACTGACGTTAAAGATACGCCTCTAGTTGTGCGATTTAATAAACGAACCCCGAGTTCACTCTCTAATAGGGTTATTTGTTGACTGACTGCAGATTTTGAAATGTTGAGTTGTTCAGCTGCTTTAGTAAAGGATGACTTTTGAGCAACCACTGCGAAGACACTTAGTCGTGATAGTTGTTTTATTTTGTTCAATTTTACTTAACAGTGTTTTTAATTTTTAAATATTGTTTAGTTTTTTTTCAATGCTAGCATCTTTTCTCTTTGAGAATTTACTGATTAAACAAACTAGGAGAGAAATTATGTCCGCATATGTCGTCGTTACGTTGAATCCACAAAACCAAGATTTATTGCAAGAATACAGCGCAAGCGCTGGAAGCACTATTGCTGAGCATCAGGGAGTGTTTTTAGCAAAAGGCCCTATTGAAATATTACATGGAAGTTCCGAATACTCTACTCAAGTTATTATTCAATTTCCAAATACAGAATTAGCTAAACGCTGGTACTCATCTGAAGAGTACCAGCGTTTAATTCCTTCTCGTGATCAAGCAATGCAATCATGTTTTCAACTGGTTGGTTAATTAGCTGATTTTATGAGCAGCACAAGGATATGTTGCTCTTTTTTATTATGATGAAGTGTCAGTGAAAGTTGATATACAAAAAGAAATATTGAGTAAAAAGACGATTGATAATAGATTTAAAAAAACTATAATAGATATACCGTGATATGACTGTGGGGGTTATATCAAAAAGGATAAATAAGACATATTGGATCGATGGGAGAGTTGAATGTCATTTTTTAAAATAAAAGACCAAACCGGTGATATTTTTTACATCAGCAAAAGCGAAATTGTTAGTGTGGAAGTGAAAGACAAAGGCCTAAAGTTTTCATTGTCCAATGGCGATGTGATTAATCATACTCATGACAGAAATATGAGTGAGAAGTCCATTTTAGATGAGAGCAGTGACGACACTATTCATCTTACGCCAACTGAATTGTTAGAAAAGGCATTTTTATCGACAAAAGAATTCTATAGTTTAATATAGTCACTTGTAGGATTAGATGTCGATTAAACAACATCGTTTATAACGCTTACCGCTGCCACAAGGACAGGGACTCTTCTTCCTCGGTAGTATTACTTTCTCAATAGCTGCAACATCGTTTTGATAAAACGCATGAAGCTGATCGTACATGTCAGGGTGCTTTTGTTTGAGTAGTGCTGGGCGTTCGAAAAAGTATTCAGTCGTAACAGAAAAGAATTCCGCTGGGTTGGTGGCGGCATAATCATTGATGCCACTTTTTCCTTGATTAATTTTGAGTGTTTCTTGGCGGATGAGTTCAATCCATGGTGCGGAAAAAGCATACTTTTTCAAGCGTTCTGGGAACCCATCCGTTTCACCGTCTGCCATGTCTAATAAATGTGCAAACTCGTGTAAAGCCACATTATGTTTATCTTGATCGTTGTCAAAACCGTGATGTAATGCTGGTTTACTTAAAATCATTTTTCCATACAGGTCGCCATTGCCAACTACGCCAAGATAGCGAGAGTCTTGTTTACCTAAATCAGCATTATCATTAAAAGATCCTGAAACTAAATAAACGGTATCCAGATTTACATAATGCCATTTAGGAAATTTCCAAACTAAAATAATCGCCGCGGAGGCAATTAATAAGCAGTCATGATCAGTAATTTCGACATCATGGCCAATGACTTTAGTTGTGCTTAAAAATAGTAGCACACGCTTTTCAAAAGTATTTTTATCAACATCGTTCAAGGAACGGTAAAAAGAGACTTTTTGATATAAGAATTGCTTGGATTTTGCATCCAAGGGTTCAATATTGACTACTTTCTTTTCAAGGAAGAAAAAACGACGTATTCCTTTAATAATCGCATTCAGCATTATAGGTTTGTGCTATTTATTTGTAACTAAAGGTCATGCAAGTTGTTTGGCAATCTTGGAGACACGTTTGCCTAGAGCAATGGAGAGTATTTTTTCATCATCACTGATCGGGTTTTGATTGTTGCTACCAGAAACATGCGTGGCACCATAAGGTGTGCCACCAGTAGACGTTTTGCTCAAAGATTTTTCACTATAAGGAATGCCAATAATCAGCATGCCATGGTGCAGCAAGGGGTTCATCATACTGAGTAAGGTTGATTCCTGGCCGCCATGCATGGATGATGATGAGCTAAATACGGCCGCTGGTTTTCCTTGTAATTCTCCGCTCATCCAAATTGGACTTGTAGAGTCTAAGAAGTGCTTCATCTCAGCACTCATATTGCCAAAACGAGTTGGACTGCCTAGGATGAGTCCCCCACATGACTTTAAATCATCGAGTGTCGCATACGGCGCGCCTGATTCAGGAATCGGGTTTTCATCTGCTTCGATTGTGACAGACACATTAGGCACTGTGCGAATAACAGCCTCGCAACCTTCGATCGATTCCACACCACGAGCGATCAAGCTTGCCAGTTTTTCGACTGAACCAAGACGTGAGTGATAGAGAACTAGAATTTTTGTCATGACGATGGTCTTGGCTTATTTGGTTTAAAGAATGCCTAAAACATTTTCCGGTGGTCTACCAACAGCGACTTTGTCATTTTTGACAACAATTGGGCGTTCAATAAGCCGCGGATTTTCAAGCATTGCAGTGATTAAGTCACTAGTACTTAAGCCTTTATCTGCTAGGTTTAAGTCTTTATATTCTGATTCACCTTTGCGCATCAAATCACGCGGCTGGATGCCAAGTTTATTAACAATGAATGTGAGTTCATCTGCGCTTGGTGGTGTCTCTAAATATTCCACGATTGTTGGTGTTTCACCATTTTCTTCTAACAAAGCAAGTGTTTGCCTTGATTTAGAGCAGCGTGGATTATGAAAAATCTTAGTTTCAGTCATTTTAGGTCTTCAAAAGCGTTTTGATAGTTTCAAGAATGTCATCTGCGTTTAAATCTTCTGATTCTTCAGCGCGGCGATTTTTATATTCGATCAAACCTTTTTCAAGGCTACGTTCGCCAACGACTAAGCGATGAGGGATGCCCATCAGGTCAGAATCTGCAAACATAACGCCTGGGCGCTCTTTGCGGTCGTCTAAGATGACTTCCACGCCAAGCTCAGATAGCTGTTGATATAAATTGTCACACGTTTTTTGGACAAGTTCAGATTTTTGATAGCCAATTGGGATAATAGCAACATCAAACGGAGCGATGGCTTCTGGCCAGATAATGCCGCGGTCATCATGATTTTGTTCGATTGAAGCAGCGACTATTCGACTTACACCAACGCCATAACAACCCATATGCATTACAACGGCCTTGCCGTTTTCATCAAGGCATGTGGCGTTCATCGCTTCGCTATATTTTGTGCCCAGTTGGAAGATGTGACCAACTTCAATGCCTCGTTTGATAGTGATTTTTGCATCTGCAGAATCATCATCACCCGCGCGTGAGCAAACATCACCTGCAATGATAGTTCTTAAGTCGTAAGCTTCTGGTTCTTCGCAATCACGGCCCCAATTAACATTGATGTAGTGCTCATCATCGTTATTTGCACCACAGGCAAAGTCGCTAATATTCGTTGCAGACAGGTCAGCGATGATTGGTAGATCAAGCCCTACTACGCCAATCGAACCTGCGGAACAGCCTGCGGCAGCAATAATTTCTTTGTCACTTTCTATGAAAGTCAAAGGTGCAGCGATAAGAGGGTGTTTTTCAGCTTTAAATTCATTGAGCTCATGATCACCGCGCAGAATTAATGCGACAACATCATGTTCAGAGCCTTTGACTAATAATGTCTTAATCGTTTTCTCAATAGGAAGGCCAGTGGATTTGACGATGTCATCCATAGTGCGTTGATTTGGCGTGTCGATTTTGGTCATTTCAGCGCTTGGGGCTTGACGTTCACCGCCAACAGCTAATGCTTGGGCAAGTTCAAGGTTGGCTGCATAATCATATTTTTCGCACACGGCAATAGCATCTTCCCCAGAATCAGCAAGCACATGGAATTCATGTGATGAGTTGCCACCAATACTGCCATTGTCTGCTTCAACAGGAGCAAATCCTAGGTTTAAACGAGTGAAAATATTCATATAAGTGTCAAACATGACATCATAGGATCCTTGTAGTGACTCTGCGTTTATATCAAAGGAGTAAGCGTCTTTCATGATGAATTCACGAGCGCGCATGACGCCAAATCGAGGACGACGTTCATCTCTGAATTTGGTTTGAACTTGATAGAAATTTGCTGGCAATTGCTTATAGCTGCGAATCTCATTGCTGATCAAATTAGTAATTACTTCTTCATGTGTAGGTCCAAAGCAAAAATCACGACCGTGGCGGTCTTTCATGCGCAACAGCTCTCCGCCATACATCTCCCAGCGCCCAGATTGTTCCCATAGCTCAGAGGGTTGAATAGCAGGCATCAATACTTCTTGAGCACCAGACTTATCCATTTCTTCACGGACAATGTTTTCGACTTTACGTAAAACGCGTAAGCCAAGTGGTAGCCAGTTATACAGGCCGGCCGCAACTTTGCGAATCATGCCAGCTCGAAGCATTAATTGATGGCTGATGATTTGAGCATCAGCAGGAGTCTCTTTAAGAGTTGCAATCAGGAATTTTGAAGCGCGCACAATATTTAATGAATACTCGTTGTAGGTTTAGGTTTGTTTAAGTGTTGAACAGTGAATAATACAATATTCGCGCGAATTTATTCATTCATTTCTGCCTTGTTAACGGCAAAGGCATAACAGCTGAGGACACATTTTGATAGAATACTGTCATTCTTAACAGACTATCAAGAGATCATGAGCGTAATTAAACAACAAGACGTAATTGATAGCGTAGCAGACGCACTTCAATTCATTTCCTACTATCATCCCAAAGACTTTGTTGATGGCATGTATGACGCGTATCAACGCGAAGAATCACAAGCGGCCAAAGATGCGATCGCACAGATTTTGATCAACTCTCGTATGTGCGCAGAAGGGCATCGCCCAATCTGTCAGGATACTGGCATCGTGACGATTTTTGCCAAAGTAGGCATGGATGTCACTTGGGATGCAGAAATGTCGATTAGCGATATGATTAATGAAGGTGTTCGTCGCGCGTATTTAAATCCTGACAATGTCCTACGTGCCTCAATTCTTGCTGATCCTTTGGGTGCACGCAAAAATACGGGAGACAATACTCCTTCAGTGATTCACTATGAGATCGTTGAAGGTGACAAAGTCGAAATTGATGTTGCGGCAAAAGGAGGTGGCTCTGAAAACAAGTCAAAAATGGTTATGTTGAACCCTAGTGATTCATTGGTCGATTGGGTATTGAAAACAGTACCAACAATGGGTGCAGGTTGGTGTCCTCCTGGTATGTTGGGTATAGGTGTCGGTGGAACAGCTGAAAAATCAGCTGTATTGGCAAAAGAAGTCCTAATGGAATCCATCGATATCCAAGAGTTAATCAAGCGTGGCCCGAATTCTCGTTTAGAAGAACTCCGTTTGGAAATTTTCGAAAAAGTAAATCAATTAGGTATAGGCGCGCAGGGTTTAGGTGGTTTGACAACCGTGTTGGATGTCAAAATCAAAGACTATCCGACTCATGCCGCATCACTACCTGTCACAATGATTCCTAATTGTGCTGCAACGCGACATGCACATTTTGTGCTAGACGGGAGCGGTGCCGCATTACAAACAACGCCATCATTGAGTGATTGGCCTGAAATTGCTTGGGAAGTGGGTCCAACCGCATTGAAGGTCGATTTGAATACTGTAACCAAAGAAGACATGCTCAAATGGCAACCGGGTCAAACCATATTATTGTCAGGTAAATTATTAACGGGCCGTGATGCTGCTCACAAAAAAATTCAAAGCTTACTTGAAAGTGGTGAAGGTCTGCCAGAAGGAGTTGATTTTAAAAATCGTTTTATTTATTACGTAGGCCCAGGAGATGCGGTACGTGATGAAGCAGTAGGCCCAGCAGGTCCAACAACATCAACACGTATGGATAAATTCACTGATATGATGTTGGCCGAAACAGGTTTGATTGGCATGGTGGGTAAGGCAGAGCGTGGTCCAGTGGCAATTGAGTCTATTAAAAATCACAAAGCGACTTATTTGATGGCAGTTGGTGGTGCAGCTTATTTGGTTTCAAAAGCGATTACTGATGCAAAAATTGTCGCTTTCCCAGAGTTGGGTATGGAAGCAATACATGAGTTTGTAGTCAAAGATATGCCAGTTACTGTTGCTGTTGATACTAATGGTGAGTCAGTGCACAACACAGGCCCTGCGAAATGGAAATCGATTATCTCGGACAAGATTAAGTTAGAAGTGCAATAGAGCTTTTGAGAACTTGCCGAATACGCATTAAAAAGGCGTTGCTATTGAGCAACGCCTTTTTTTGTAAGCTAGGCTAAATGAATTTGCTTATTTAACTTGGTTGTTTAACAACGCGCAAATAAGGTTTTACTTCATTCCAACCTTCTGGATATTTCTTAGCTGCTTCTTCGTTTGAAACTGCTGGAACGATGATCACGTCATCGCCATTTTCCCAGTTCACAGGCGTTGCCACTTTGTGCGCTGCAGTAAGTTGCATAGAATCAATCACACGCAAGATTTCATTGAAATTACGACCTGTTGTCATTGGGTAAGTCATCATTAGCTTGATGTTTTTATCTGGGCCAATAATGAAAACAGAACGAACGGTTGCATTCGTCATTGCAGTTCGTTCTCCTGCTGTTCCTGTTTCGTCTGCTGGGAACATGTTGTAAGCCTTAGAAACACTTAGGTCGACGTCACCAATCATTGGGAATTTAACCGGATGACCTTGAGTTTCTTCGATATCCTTTGCCCAGTCAGCATGGTTATCGACGGGGTCGATAGATAAGCCAATCATTTTGACATTGCGTTTGGCCATTTCATCTTCCAAGCCAGCAGCAAAGCCTAGTTCAGTGGTGCAAACTGGAGTGAAATCTTTTGGATGTGAAAAAAGCACAGCCCAGCTGTCACCCATCCAGTCATGAAAATTGATTTCGCCTTGAGTAGTCATGGCAGTAAAATTGGGTGCTTGGTCATTAATTCGTAACGTCATTTTATTCTCCTTTTGATTTGGTCAATGTGGTTATTTGCCAATAGGTTTATTTAGATAAATTCTATGCCTAGAACATTAAAACTTTCAATTGATTATGCAGAGTTAATTTATTTTTTAGTTCGTTTTATATTGAAAATGAATTTCAAAATTAGACATGTTTGTTAAACTCTCGCCACGGTAATTGTAACTTGCTTCAAGTGAAAGATTTAAAACATATGCACCACGCAAAAAAACGCTTATTAGTCGTCTTTTCTTTGCTGACATTCATGATGAATGTGGTGTTACCGTTTTATGCAATATCTTATTCTGCAGCGGCGTTCGGTAAACCAAATATTGAAAAAGACAGCC
>CALKZN010000119.1 GCA_938002995.1 uncultured Arenicellaceae bacterium
AATCGAGATGTGTTTATTGCCTCTGCAAAAAAAGATGACCCTAATCCGCCAAATGTATTACCAAAAGTGACTTTGCAACAGTTAACCAGAGCCTTTCAATCAGTGCTTGAGCGCGCGCATGTAAATCAATTGCATCAAGTGACTCGAGAGACTATGTCAATGCGTGAACGTATGACGAATATCTTGAAAAAGTTGAATGATTCCAATAATGATTTTTTGCGCATTGAAGAATTGTTTACTGTCCAAGAGGGTAGAATGGGTTTGGTTGTCACATTTATTGCATTGCTAGAGTTGTGCAGAGATGACATGTTGGTGGTGGTTCAAAATGAAGCGTTTTCTGCTATACACATTAAGCGTGCCGCTTAAGGCAAATTAGAGTTTATTTCCTTTAAAAAATCAAAAACCGTAAGTCATGAATGAAGAAACAACAATGAATCAAGCAGAAGAAATTGAAATTTCTGAACTGCAAAACATTATTGAGGCTGCGTTGTTTGCTTCAGCTGAACCTTTGAGTATTCGAAAAATTCAAGCCTTGTTTGCGGAAGATGCGAATCCCAGCAAAGAACAGATACATGAAGTGATTGAGAACTTGACACAAGCCTATGAATCGAAAGGTATGGATTTGGTCAAAATTGGAAGTGGTTGGCGTTTTCAAACGTCTGAAAAATATGCACCATTGATGCGTAAAATTTCAGCTGAAAAACCGCCGCGTTATTCCAGAGCTCAACTGGAGACAATGGCAATCATTGCCTATCGTCAACCGGTAACTCGCGGGGATATTGAAGAAGTTCGTGGTGTTGCAGTCAGTAGCGATATTATTCGAGTTTTGGAAGATCGAGGATGGATTCGTGAAATCGGCCATCGTGATGTTCCCGGCCGGCCGGCATTGTTTGGTACCACGCAAGAATTCCTTTCTTATTTTAACCTACGTAGTCTAAGCGAATTGCCAGAGTTAATTAATCAAAGACAATTCCAAGAAATTGCAAAAGAAATGAATATGAACTTACCTTTGGAAGAGATCACACCAGAGGTTATGTCAACTAAAGTTGATGAAGCAGGCAACCCAATTAGTGCTGAAGTAATTCCAATTACTCAAGCCGTAGAAAGCCGTTTAGCGCAAGAAGAAGAGGAATAAGCATCCTATGGATACTGAAAAACTACAAAAGGTGCTAGCAGCCCAAGGCTTTGGTTCACGTCGAGGTATGGAAGTGTGGATCACTGAAGGGCGAGTGACGGTTAATGGCAAGAAGGCATCTCTTGGTGATAGGGTATCTGTACGTGACAAAATTTCGGTTGATGGAGCAGCGATTTTTCGTACAGAGCACCAAGAAGGCATTCAAATGCTGCAATATAACAAACCAGAAGGTGAAATTTGCTCTCACAATGATCCTAAAGGACGTCCAACCGTTTTTGATAACTTACCCAAATTGCTGTCTGGACGATGGCTTTCAGTTGGCCGTTTAGATTTGAATACGACCGGATTGTTATTGTTTACTAACAATGGTGATCTTGCAAATAAGCTTATGCATCCCTCTACAGGCTTAGAAAGACGTTATTTGGCCCGTATTCGCGGTAAATTAAATCAATCTGAGCTTGAGAAAATTATTGGCGAAGGCGTCGAACTGGACGGTAAAAAAGCAAAATTTACAGATGTGATTGTTGTTGACCGTGAAGATACTGCAGCCAATCATTGGGTTGAAGTGGGCATTGAAGAAGGTCGGAATCGTGAAGTTCGTCGTATTTTTGAAGCCTTGGGTCATTCAGTCAGCAGGTTGAAACGTATTTCTTATGGTGATGTTACGTTAATGCCGAATGTTAGGATGGGGCATGCCAAAGAAATGGCGCCACTGCAAATTGAAAAAATGTTAAAACATCTCAGTCTTGATGAGTTTGTTTCTAAGGTTCGCCCTCATAAAGACAACCCTAAGGCGAAGGGCAAGCCGCTCATGCAGAATAGTCGCGGAAGCAAAGGAGCCATAGCCAAATCTGTGACTGACAAACTCAATCATAAAGAGCAACAAGCGCGTAAGCGTAAATCTCGTATTGAACGAGCTGCAGAATGGAGTTCAGAAAAACCTAGTGACAAAAAATCGCGTAATAGTAAACGGCCTAGTTCTGCGTCTAAAACCTCAAAAAAAACCTCCTCAAAGAAAAGGCCACAAACAAGAAGGCGTACAGGTCAGTAAAGCTTTAGTTTAAGCCTGCTCTTGAACCTCTAAGTGCTGGCCAAAATGCGAGTGTTCAGCAGTAAATAGTTGAATATAAGCATTGGTAATCGCTTGCGGCGCTAACAAACTGTCTTGGCTTTCACCTGGGTGAGAACGACGGCGAAATGAAGTTCTGATTGGTCCAGGATCAATTGAATTTACAACGATATTTGTAGGATTTTCTAGTTCGTCTGCCCAGATTTTCATTTGTGCTTCTAAGCCACCATAAGCAACACCATAAGCTCCCCAGTAAGCGGTTGGTTTACGACCACATTTGGCAGACGTGAATAGTACTTGCGCTGCTTGAGCTTCTTTTAATGCAGGAAGTAAGCCTCGAGTGAGTAGATAAGGTGCTTGCAGGTTTGTAAGCATCACTTTTTGCCAATATTCAATATCATATTGATCCATAGGTGAAGGTGAGCCCAATTCAGCAGCGTTATGTAATAGGCAATCCAACTTGCCAAAGTCTTCCATAATGCCATCATTAATAATGTCTGCAGCTTGTGGAGTGGACTCTAATAGGTCAAAGGGTAACATCACTGGTTCTTCAGAGCCTTGTTCAACAATACTGTCGTAGACTTTCTCTAGATGGCGTGTTTTTTTGTCTAACATTATGACTGTAGCACCATGTTTTGCAGCCGCTATGCTAACAGCTTTGCCA
>CALKZN010000120.1 GCA_938002995.1 uncultured Arenicellaceae bacterium
CTGATGGAAGCATTGATAAAAACAATAACAAGAAAGCGATTGCGCTACGCTTGCATGAATCAGAAGCACTGGCGACGTTTTTCACTCGCAATGCCTTGGTCGATTTAGCCTTGCATCAACTAGACACTGCTCAACAGTTAAAACAAAGTTTGAGCTATTTGAACAAAGAAATTTTCAAATCGAAAACCCGCGGTGACAATATTGAACTCACTTTGTTATCACTCGCTCCTAGCAAACCTGCTCAACAGCGCTTAGCGCAAAAATTGATTACACAAACTCTATTTCAATGCTGCTTTGACAAAGTCCTGCCAAACGATGCAGAAAGTTTCAAACACGCAATCACTGCGGGCAGCAAACTTTGGGTACAAGAGGCTATTGATACCGAGAAGGTTATTATTGATATCGCTGCCAAGTTTGGTGAAGTGCAGCGTCTGATCAAAGACACCAAAGCTAATGACATCAGAACTGATGAAGTCTTAGAAGAAATCAAACAACAAGTGTTTGAACTGTTTGAAGAGAACTTCTTGGCTTACACGCCTGTGCAGCAACTCAAACATTATCAACGTTATTTGTCGGTGGCCGCTATACGCTTAGGGAAAATGACGGTTTCCGCACCAATAACATTTAATCAGCATATGGAACAGTTTGAGGATTATTTGCGAGAGCAGCTAGGTGCAGCGCAAGACGTTGACCCATCTTTGCAAGAGTGTAAACAAGGTTTACACTTTTTATATACGAGTCGACCTGAATTATTTCAGCATCGCATCATGCTTCGTGAATGGCACAGCTCAATATTTGCTCAACAATTGAGAACGCAATTTCCGATATCAGAAAAACGCGTTCTCAAACATTGGGCTACTTTTGCTTAATAGTTCTTATTAAACTAGTCATTCAATAAGCAAGCAGACTTAATTCAGCTTTAGTTTTAAGCCTTTTAGTTTATCTTTCAATGCATCCTTGAGCTGTTCTTTAGCTTCGTCTTTCGCCATTTTCTTGACTTCATTTTTAGCAAACTTAGTCACCTGATCACTCACATGCTTGATCAAACGATCACTGATCAAGCTGGCTATGGCTGATGGTGTGCCTTTGATATTTGTCATCGCAAAATCATCCATCACAAACTGATGATTGCCGATCACACTGGTCACTAGGTTGACATTAGTTGAAACGACTTTGAATGAACGAATAGTCAATTCAAGCTCATCGCTGCTAGAAGCATTGTCAGTTCCTGCATTGTCTGCAGAAGCGGGCATGCCATCAAGCAAATCTTTGAAATTGCTATTTGCATAGCTTTTGCTGAGATCTTTTACATCTAGTGAACCCTCGAGTTCGGCATTGATATTGGGGCTTTGAACAATGATTTCTGCAATTTCTTTGTTCTTATAATCCACCTGTGTTGTCAAATCTTTGAGTTCAAAGGCATAGGCTTGTGAATACCCTTTTGGGTTTGCGATAGTCAGACCAGTAATTGTAATTTTCCCAGCTTTCAAATCCGTTTTTACGGAAGACACATTGACAGTTGCACCAACGGCTTCACTGCCATACTTTTTTATTGCATCAGCAATAACATCATCGAGCTTGCCAAGCAAAAAGAAAGATGCACCAGCAATTATCACCGCTAAAACAACTAATCCAATTAATACTTTTTTCATTATTTTTTCTCTATTTTTCCTTAGTTAAAAGCTTAATATATAACTACAATATGCGCAGTAATCTACCTTAAAACGAACTCCAAAAAAACTCGTCCAAGCAGAATAGTTCGCATGTATTTTTAAATCACCAATCAATCAGATTACCATCCCAGTTATAAAAATTACCTGATTGACGAGCACTTAAAGAATCCATAACCTGCAAGATACGTTGGGCGGACTGTACAGGTGTGTAGTATTTCTCAGGTTTCACATTTTTAGCAAATGGTGCAGATAAGTCGCCTACGGTTGTACCTGGATGAATTGCTATCAAACAGGCTTTTTTGTTAGTTCTATTAATTTCGATTGACGACGTTTTCACCAAGCTATTTAGCGCTGCTTTTGATGCGCGATAGCCATACCAGCCACCGAGGTGATTATCTTTAGTGCTGCCAACCATTGCACTTAAACAGGCAAATGATGACGGAGTACTTTTATCTAGTATTTGATGAAAATATTTAATACAAAGCGCCGGCAAAATACTATTCACGTAAAAGTAATGCTGTAATTTATCCACCTGAATTTGCTTAAGACTTTTTTCTGGACTAACAACATCGTCATGCAAAACACCTATGCAGCATATGATGCGAGAAAAACTCCCTGACTCACTCAGTTGGAGAGCATGTTGTTGTAATGACTCCTCACTGAAATCAGAATTTTTTCGAGAAATTTTAACAACGTCATACTCACTCTCTAGCAAGGAACAAATTGCTGAACCTATCGTTCCGTTACTGCCAATGACTAACGCCTTACGTTTGTATGAATTTTCCATATTATTATCAGTATCTAAAACATTAAATTTGAATATTAAACAGGCATTGTAACTTAACAGCCTTTTTAGAAAGCTAGGGGTTTATTAAGCACTATGAGACAAACTCATACATGTCGGAGTGTTAATAGACACAGTTATTAACGCTGGTTAAAATATGCGCGTCTGTTTTGCATTAAGTTTTTAATATTGACGTAAAACAATAAGCACTATTAAATGGTATCTAAAATAATAAAGGAGAAGGAAACATGTCGGTTAGTAAGTTAACAACTCAGTTGTCAAAAATGATAAAAGTTATAGGACTGATCACAGCCTTATGCTTCGCTACTTCAGCTTATGCTGTTGTTCCGCAAAAGGGTGGCACTTATTTCACCCAACACAATATCTTTTTTGAAAAAGGTCGCCATGTGACGACAAATTATTCGCGAGGAGATCTTTTACCGGTCAATACAAAAGTAAAAGTCATCAAGATTGGTTCAAAAAAAATGACTATAAAAAGTAAATATGGCGTAGTCACCTTGGTGAATGCAAAAAAACATACGAAGAAAACAATGGAAGAAGTTGCTGACCGTTTTCTTGGATTAACTCCTACAAAAAACTCTAGCAAATTCTCCAAAGATATTACCTATGGAGAAATGCGTTTAGGCATGACTAAAAAACAAGTCATTATGGCGCGTGGCTATCCTCCTGCTCACAAAACTTATAGCACTGATTCTGACCGTTGGGTATATTGGACTAGTAAGTTTGTCCAACGTTCCATAATCTTTGAAAACAATCGACTCGTTCGTGGTCGCGGTTTGCGCTAGATCGGTTATGGGAAAATTCACAATCAAAAAAGCCTGCAAATGCAGGCTTTTTTATTATTTAAAAGAAAAATATTGATCAATCCACAACAAAAAGTTTAGCGCCCATTGATGTAGATGAACGATGTGCCTCAGCATTATCTGCTACTTGATAGCTCATGCCAGGCCTTAACGTAAAGATTCGACCATCATCGAGCTCAGTGACTAACTCACCTTCCATACAGAATAAAATATGCCCCTTGCTGCACCAATGATCCGCAATATACCCGGCTGAATATTCAACCATACGCACTCGCATATCACCAAAATGTTGCGTTTGCCAATATGCCGTTCCTTCATCGCCGCGATGAATTATTTTTTCAATTTCAATCCAGTTTGTTGTGCCAAAGGGTAAATTATTAATTTCCATAATGATCTATCAATTTAGTACTTTTTAACCTTTTCACGTTCTTCTTGATACTGCTCATAAGAAAGACGTTCTTTTTCTTTGCATTGTTGGTACTCAGTTGGAGGCAACTCAACGCATTGACTGCGCTGATTGGCCTGCACTGAATCATAAATTTCTTTGTTGCTACAAGCCGCAATGAACAAGACAAAAATTACACTAAAAATGAGGCGCATTTTTTCACCCTAAGGTTTTCAAATATTTCGTTAAGATATAGCAGCCTCACGACACGCTTTACCTAGTGCTTGCGTGCCTAAACGACCACTACCATCTTTTTGTAGTTTTTCAAAATAACTAGTCACCATGTTCGTTGCTTCTAGTGAAAGGCCGCTGGTTTCTGCCACTTGTTGCACAATGTGTAAATCTTTCACTACAAGATCAACCATGAAACCCGGAGCATAATCGCTTTTTGCAATTTTTGGGCCTAATACATCCAACTGGTAACTATTTGCGGCACCACCGGTTAAGGCTGAAATCGCTTGTTCTAAATCTAGGCCTTGTTTTTCGGCTAATAATAAGGCCTCACAAACACCCACCAATGCAGTGACCACAAGAATTTGATTGCACGACTTAGTCACTTGCCCAGCACCAATACCACCCAATAGCGTGGCTTTTGAACCCATAACCTCAAAAAGTGGCTTAGCACGTGCAAATTGTGTTTCTTCACCGCCCACCATAATAGTGAGCGTGGCATTGATAGCGCCAACATCGCCACCAGACACAGGAGCATCAAGCATATGAACGCCTTTGCTCGATAATTTTTCAGCGAAGTCACGTGTTGCCGTTGCACTGATAGTGCTCATATCCACCAATAA
>CALKZN010000121.1 GCA_938002995.1 uncultured Arenicellaceae bacterium
CGGATAATCGGGCACGCAATACTCGCTCATTGCCAGATTTGACGCGTTCAGGGTCCTTGCTGTCGATATTGCTAACCGTGATGAAGTAAGGCATCAAACTGTTATTTGCATCAACAATATGAAAATATTTTTGGTGATCACGCATTGAAGAAATCAAAGATTCTTGTGGCACATCCATAAAACGCTGATCAATAGACCCTAAAAGCGCATGAGGATATTCAACCAAGCCAGTCACTTCATCTAGTAATGCTTGATCTTGTTCAATTTTGCCGTTCACGCTTGCTGCTAAATCTTCAATCTGTTGTTTAATCATGCTTTGACGACGATCAAAATCAACAATAACGTAACCTTTGCTTTCTAGCTCGCTTTCGTATGCAGCGGCGTTAGAAAGACTAAACTTTTTCTCTCCATGGAAACGATGTCCTCGACTTTGATTGCTTGATTGCAGCTCTAAAATCTCAGCTGATAATACGGTGTCATCATGTAATACAGTTAGCCAGTGAACGGGCCTAACGAATTCCACATCACTATCTCCCCAGCGCATACGTTTTGCAATTGGTAATTGTTTGATAGTCTGATCCAAAATGTCTTGGATTAACTCGGCAATGTTTTGGCCGGACACTTCTTGTTTGAAGTAAAGCCATTCACCTTTGTCTGTTTTCAAGCGGTCGAGTTGCTCAATATCGACGCCACAAGACTTGGCAAAACCTAATGCAGCTGGGCTTGCGCTTCCATCATCTTTAAATGCGGCTTGGACCGCCGGGCCACGTCGTTCAACCGACTGATCAGGTTGTTGCGTTTGAACATTTTCTACAGCGATAGCAAGGCGACGAGGTGCGGCAAACAATTTGCATTCCTTGGTGGAGCTTAGTTCTGCGTCTTGCAAAGCTTTCAGAATAGACTTCTTAAATGAGATGCCTAATCCTTTAAGTAGCTTAGGAGGTAATTCTTCTGTGCCAAGCTCAATTAGTAAGGTTTTTGTGTTCATGATTAACCCTCTTGTTGAGCTTGTGAAATTGATGCTTTTCCGCGAGGGAAACCCAGTGCTTCACGGCTGGCATAATAACCTTCTGCAACGCCTTTGGCTAAAGTGCGAATGCGGCCGATGTATCGGGCGCGTTCAGTCACGCTGATTGCTTGACGTGCATCTAATAAGTTAAATGTATGTGATGCTTTCAATACATGCTCATAAGCAGGTAAGGGTAGTTTTTTTTCAAGCAGTGATTTTGCTGCAGTTTCGGCGGCATCAAACTGATTGAAAAGTGTTGCTACATCGGCATGTTCAAAATTGTAAGTGGATTGTTCTACTTCATTTTGATGATAAATATCGCCATAGGTATATCCGTCGGTCCAAATTAGATCATAGACATTATCTACACCTTGAAGATACATAGCGATGCGTTCAAGGCCATAGGTTATTTCACCTGTGATAGGACGACATTCTAAACCGCCTACTTGTTGGAAATAGGTAAATTGAGTGACTTCCATGCCATTTAGCCAGACTTCCCAACCTAGTCCCCAAGCGCCAAGAGTTGGTGATTCCCAATTATCCTCAACAAAACGAATGTCGTCGCTAAGCATATCGATGCCGATCTGCCTAAGAGACTCAAGATATAGCTCTTGAATGTTGTCAGGCGAAGGTTTTAATATGACTTGGTATTGAAAGTAGTGTTGTAAGCGATTTGGATTTTCACCGTATCGTCCATCAGTCGGTCGCCTTGAGGGCTGTACATAAGCTGCACTGATGGGTTCTGGGCCAACGGCTCCAAGAAATGTTGCAGGGTGAAAGGTTCCTGCGCCCACTTCTGAATCAAATGGCTGCATTAAAACACAACCTTGGTCTGCCCAATAATGCTGGAGCTTTAATATAAGTTCTTGGAAGTTAATCGTCATTGTTATCGCTGCTTTATGTGTTCTTCTGCTAGTCGCCTTCAAATAAAGTTAATAGTTGGAAAAATCGCAAAAGTTTTTTTTGATAAATAGGTCTCGTCAAGCAGGCGATTATAACGGTTGCAGCGTAATGTTGCAGCGTAATAATTAGAGAATTAAAAGGCTGTTGTATTCAAGTGCCATTCAAAGAGAATAGCAAAGTAAATGCTATTTAGTTTTGATTTTACTTTGCTTCCAAAGGACTTCGGGTTCACCATTTACATGTGCCAGCCAGCGTGCGCTGACAAAAGCAAAGTCAGATAATCGATTTAGATATTTTTGGCCGTTAGCGTTGATGGGTTCTACCGCAGCTAGGCTCACCATATTGCGTTCAGCTCTGCGGGTGACACTACGAACAATATGACATCGCGCTAAGGCTTCCGAGCCACTAGGTAAAATGAAGTCTTTTAAAGGTTTAAGGGGTTCATTGAAATGTTCTACATGGTTTTCTAAGTACTCACAGTGATGCTCGTTGATCATGGTGTATTCTGGCATGGCCAATTCCCCACCCAGATCAAATAAATCATTCTGTATTTGTATGTAAATTTCACGCAAAGGGTTGGATGTCTCTAATGTTTCGATGAATAAGCCAACAAAACAATTTAGTTCATCAACAGTTCCCATAGTCTCCATGCGGATATGATCTTTGCGGATTCTTTGGCCGCCAGCTAGGCCTGTTGTTCCATCATCACCAGTTTTTGTAACAATTTTTGAAAGTCTGTTGCCCATAATACTGCCTATTATGTGAGATGTTATGTATATTAAAAGGTGAATATACTTTATTTAAGAAATTAAATTTGAGTATAATACTTGTTCGGTACAAGTAGAAATTAATTGACGTAATTTTAGGTGGAAGTTTATGAGTCGCGAATCAATGGAATACGACGTGGTAATCGTTGGTGCAGGCCCTGCGGGTTTGTCAGCAGCAATTAAATTAAAGCAGCTTGCTCAAGAGCAAGAAGTTGAAATTTCTGTTTGTATTTTGGAAAAAGGTTCTGAGGTTGGCGCCCATATATTATCGGGTGCATTGTTAGAAACGCGCGCTTTAGATGAGTTGCTGCCTAATTGGAAAGAGCTAGATGCACCTATTAATGTAGCCGTGACTAAGGATGAAACGTATTTAGTCAATAGTGCTGAGAAGGCGACAAAAATTCCTGCATTGTTTGTTCCTAAAACAATGCATAATCACGGTAACTATGTAGTCAGCCTCGGCAATGTTTGTCGTTGGTTGGGTGAGCAAGCGGAAGCATTGGAAGTTGAAATTTTCCCAGGTTTTACAGCCTCTGAAGTACTCTATCATGATGATGGTCGAGTCAAAGGTGTTGCTACCGGAGAAATGGGTCGTGGCAAAGATAGTCAAGAAAAACCCAGTTATGAAGAAGGCATGGAATTGCATGCTAAATATACATTATTTGCTGAAGGTTGCCGTGGTCATTTAGGTAAGCAATTGATGGAAAAGTTTGATTTAAATGCACAAGCAGATGCTCAACATTATGGTTTGGGTATTAAGGAAATTTGGGAAATTTCTGCCGACAAATATCAAAAAGGTTTGGTCATGCACGGTACTGGTTGGCCACTTGCTGAATCTAACAGTTCAGGCGGCTTTTTTCTTTATCACTCAGAAGAAAATCAAGTTGTGATGGGATTGATTACGGATTTAAATTATTCTAATCCTCACGTCAGTCCTTATGAAGAATTTCAGCGATTAAAACATCATCCATTATTTGCCAAGCTGCTTGAAGGAGGTAAGCGCATTTCATATGGCGCAAGAGCGATTGCGAAAGGTGGTTTGAATGCATTGCCGAAAATGACAATGCCAGGCGCGTTATTGATTGGTTGCGATGCGGGAACATTAAATTTTTCAAAAATCAAAGGTTCACATACTGCGATGAAGTCAGGTATGTTGGCCGCTGAAACTATTGTAAGTGCCGTTAAGGCTGAGACAGCAGATGGTCGTGAGTTAATCGAGTATGCGGACGTGTTTAAAGCATCATGGTTATATGAAGAGCTTTATCGAGACAGAAATTTTGGACCAGCACTTCACAAATGGGGAACTATTATGGGTGGAGCATATAACACGTTGGATCAAAATATCTTTGGCGGTAAGTTACCATTGAATATTCGAGATAATACACCTGATCATGCAAAGTTGAAGAAAGCATCTGAGTGTCCAAAAATTGATTACCCCAAGCATGATGGAGTTCTGAGTTTTGATCGATTGAGTTCAGTCTCTTTATCAAATACCTTTCACGAAGAGGATCAGCCTGCGCATTTGACCTTAAAAGATCAAGGCGTGCCAATTCAGATTAACTTGGCAGAATATGATGCTCCTGAACAACGTTATTGTCCTGCTGGTGTCTATGAAATTGTCGAAGATCAGGGTGGTGATCCAAAGCTGCAAATTAATGCGCAAAATTGCGTGCATTGCAAAACTTGCGATATTAAAGATCCGACTCAAAACATTGTTTGGGTGACGCCAGAAGGCACGGGCGGACCCAATTATTCCAGCATGTAATTACGGTGAAAAACTCCTTATTCGTTTTTTTCGATTAATTGTTAAATTTTAATGGGTATTTCAAGGGTTTTATTGGATTGATAGTGTAAATTTCGTAAAAGTCTTGTTGCACCTATTCGGTTTTATTGATAACATGCTCCGAAATTAATAATAATAAATTAAAAGCCTAAGCTGCCCTTAAGGGGGGGAAGTTAAAAGAAGCAACTTAAAATAAGTCCAACTTATTGAAAGTTAATAACAATAATAAGCTTCGAGTTAGGAAGATAAAAAAGTTTTAAATTTGCGAAAGCATTATTTTAAAACTTTTTTATCTTTTTTTTTGCCTGCTATATTTTTATCTTGTCAAATAAGTGAGTTTTTGCTCGGATGCATTCTTACTGATTATTCTTTTTTGTTCCTAATATTTGTCATTGACGGTGTTGTTGACAAATGAAGTCAAGCAATAGCTAAGTGTTACAGCATTCGCTATAATCTAGATCGATTTTACGAGTAATATTCAGATCTTGTCTTTTTTTGCACGGAAATGGTGCTATTTATGCTTTATTGCACCAAAATAGGTCTTAAGTGTGATTATGAAAACACAGAGCCTATATTTTATGCGCTACTTAAGGGCATTGATGTTGGCATATTGCTTGCTTAACAATCATTGACTGACTTTGCTGGAATTAATGTCTGCTTTCTCTTCTATCTTATAGACGCTGACGGTAGATCAAATTAAGCCCCATTCTTATCAAAGATAGGTAGCACATTATTGGTAGTGAAAAGCCAATAGGGTTATTACTGAGTCCTTGGAATGGTGAGTCATTGGATTAATATATTAATAATGAGGTGAAATATGTCAGCAGCTGACATCATTAAGCAGGTTAAAGACGAAGAAATCGCATTTGTTGATCTTCGTTTCACAGATACAATGGGTAAAGAACAACACGTTACAGTGAACCCAAACACTATCGATGAAGACTTTTTTAAAGAAGGCAAAATGTTTGACGGTTCATCAATCGCTGGTTGGAAAGGTATTAATGCCTCCGACATGATTTTGATGCCTGATGCTACAACGGCAGTTCTTGATCCATTTTTTCAAGACAAGACCTTGAACATCCGCTGCGACATTATTGAGCCTGATGATATGTCAGCTTATGAACGTGATCCGCGTTCAATTGCAAAAAAAGCTGAAGAGTATTTGAAATCAACAGGAATCGGAGATACAGCTTATTTCGGTCCTGAAAACGAATTCTTTATTTTTGATGACGTACGTTTCTCAAATGAGCCACGTGGCGCTTTCTTTGAAGTAGATTCATCAGAAGCTTTTTGGAATTCAGATAAGAGCTATGAAGAAGGTAATATGGGCCACCGTCCTGGTTTGAAAGGTGGTTACTTCCCAGTGCCTCCAGTTGATTCTTTGCATGATATTCGTTCTGCAATGGTATTAGCTTCTGAAGAGATGGGCGTCCCAACGGAAGTTCATCACCACGAAGTTGCAACTGGTGGCCAGTGTGAGATTGGTACTATTTTTAATACCTTGACTCGTAAAGCTGATGAAGTTCAGTTGTTCAAATATGCAGTGCAAAACGTTGCCCACATGTATGGCAAAACAGCGACATTCATGCCAAAACCTATCGTTGGTGACAACGGTTCAGGTATGCACGTTCACCAATCAATTTTCAAAGGTGGAGAGAACATGTTTGCTGGCGACCAATATGGTGGTTTGAGTGAACTAGCGCTTTACTACATTGGCGGTATCTTCAAGCATGCAAAGGCAATTAATGCTTTCGCGAATGCTTCAACTAACTCATACAAACGCTTGGTTCCAGGCTTTGAAGCGCCAGTTTTACTAGCGTATTCAGCACGTAACCGTTCTGCATCTTGTCGCCTACCTTGGGTTGCTAACCCTAAGGGCAAGCGTATTGAAATTCGTTTCCCAGATTCAACTGCAAATCCATACTTGGCGTTCTCAGCAATGTTGATGGCTGGCCTTGACGGGATTCAAAACAAAATTCACCCTGGTGAAGCATCTGACGAAGATTTGTATGAGCTGTCTGCTGAAGAACAAGCACATATTCCAACTGTAGCAGCGAGCTTAGAAGAAGCGTTAGCAGCATTAGATGGTGATCGTGAGTTCTTGATGAAAGGTGATGTTTTCACAAACGATATGATTGATGGCTACTTGGAATTAAAACAAGGCGAAGTAGATCGTTTCCGCATGGCAACTCATCCAGTTGAGTTTGAAATGTATTACAGCCTATAAATTATCATCGTTTATAATATGTAATTAAATTAAAAATGCTCTCTGCTGCGGCTTTTTAGTCCACAGCAGTTGAGCTTTTTTTTGAAAATACATGCACCAAAATGGTGCGCCTAAATAGTGCATAAAAATTTTGATGCAAGAAATTAGGGCAAATGTCCCCATGATTAGCTAATAAATAACAGATGAACAAATGACAATAGACTGGCTCAATATCGGTGAAAATCTAACGACGGCAATTATTGTCGTTGATGAAGATCGGATAGTAAAGACCGTAAATACTGCAGTTGAAGATCTGTTGTTATTGAGCAGGCGTTCTATTATTGGCAAACCTTTAGATGAATTGTTTGTTAAACAAGAATCAATCACAGATATCATTCAACGCGCTCATGAATTTCAATCTCGTTATACCTTGAGAGAGTTTGAGTTCGAATATCCGGAAAAATTTGAAGCTGATGTGACTGCAACTCCGTTTAGCTTTTCTGATGAAAAAACTGGAACTATTTTAGAAATATTGCGTACCGATAGAATAAATCGCTTAGCGCGCGAGACGCGCAATATCGAGCAACAACAAACGAACCGTTTGATGATGCGTAGTATGTCGCATGAAATTAAAAATCCATTGTCTGGTATTCGCGGTGCGGCACAATTACTTTCCTCTGAGTTGCCAAGTACAGACTTAATAGAATTCACGGATATTATTATTCGTGAGTCAGATCGTTTAACAAATTTAGTGAATCGAGTGATGGGATCACATAAGCAATATGCCTCTGAGGATCTCAATATTCATTATGTAACTGAGCATGTTTTGAAACTGGCATCGGTTTCTTCACAAGAAAATGTGAAGATCGAACGTGATTATGATCCTAGCTTGCCAGAGATTATTGGCGATGAAGAACAGCTTATTCAAGCAGTCATGAATATTGTTAAGAATGCTATTGAAGCGCAAGCAGGTATTGAAGATGCATTGATTGGAATAGAAACGCGCTTAGAGAGAAATTTCACGATAGGCAAGATTTTGCATCGTAATTTAATTCGTTTAAGGATTTGGGATCACGGCCCCGGCGTGCCAGAAGAAATTCGTGCACAAGTATTTAATCCAATGATAACTGGAAGAGCGGAAGGGACAGGCCTGGGTTTATCGATAACACAAGAAATTATTCAGCGACACGGTGGTTTAGTGTCTTTGGAGAAATACAAAGATCATACATGTTTCGCCATTTATCTACCGATAATGTCGAATACATCAGGAGCAAAATAATATGAAAGAGATATGGGTAGTAGATGATGATGACTCAATTCGTTGGGTTCTCAGTCGTGCTCTGAAAAAACATGATTATGAAGTGCAAGCATTCAGTGATGGTGAATCTGTCTTGGCAGCGCTCAATAAGGGTGAACCGGCAGTATTGATCACTGATATTAGAATGCCGGGCATCTCAGGAACTGAGTTAGCGAAACAAGTTAGCGAAAGCATGCCAGAGTTACCTATTATTATTATGACGGCACACACAGACTTGGATAGCGCTTTAGCCTCATATAAGAGCGGTGCTTTTGAGTATTTACCAAAACCTTTTGATATTGATGACGCACTGGCAATTATAGAATCAGCGGTTAATCAACGTGGTCAATCTGCAGGTGATGTTGTTGAGCCTATAAAGACCGGTAGCATGATTGGTGAAGCGCCAGCAATGCAAGAGGTTTTTCGTGCAATTGGACGTTTAGCAAAATCGAATATTAATGTTTTAATTTGGGGTGAATCAGGTACCGGTAAAGAACTAGTTGCTAGTGCACTACATCAATTTTCACCACGAGCCGACAAATCGTATATTCCAATTAATACCGCAGCTATTCCAGCAGAATTATTGGAGTCTGAACTCTTTGGTCATGAAAAAGGAGCCTTTACAGGTGCGCATGAAAGGCGAATTGGTCGTTTTGAGCAGGCTAATGGAGGCACGTTATTTTTAGATGAAATTGGTGATATGCCGGCAGAACTACAAACACGATTATTACGTGTATTGTCTGAAGGCAAGTTTTATCGTGTCGGCGGAAGAGAGCAGATATCTGTCGATGTGCGCGTCTTAGCTGCGACAAATCAAGAGCTAGAAAAACGCGTAGCTTTAGGTAAATTTCGTGAAGATTTATACCACCGTTTGAATGTTATTCGCATTGATATTCCTGCATTACGACAAAGAAAAGAAGATGTACCATTGTTGATCAAGCATTTTCTTAAGGAGTCAGCGGAGGAATTGCAAACAGATATGAAGCAACTTACCGACGAGTCTATGTTGGCGATGGTTGATTATCACTGGCCAGGCAATGTCCGTCAGTTAGAAAATAGTTGTCGATGGATTACGGTTATGGCGCCAGGTTCGTCAGTTGATATCGCTGAATTGCCAAAAGAAATTTTTGCACCTCAACCTGAAGGCTTGTCATCAAGTTGGGAAGTGGGGCTAGCGAAAGTTGCGAAACAGTATCTGAATTTAGGTAAAGATGATATTTTGGATGAATTACGAGTGACGTTTGAACGTGTTTTGTTGAATGAAGCCTTGAAATTTACTCAGGGGCATCGTCAGCAAGCTGCGAAAAGACTTGGCTGGGGGCGTAATACATTAACGCGTAAGCTCAAAGAATTAAATTTTGAAGACTAATTTTTAGTTTTTTCTATGAGGGTTTTGTTTCAAGTAGCGATCTTGTAATAACAAAGACAGCTTTTCACTGAATGCGTATAATCAAATCATTATTTTATCTTTCTCGATGTACTCATGAAAAAAATTATTTTCCTTGGTTTCTGTTTATTTTCGTTGATTGCTAATGTCAGTCATGCAAAGACGCAATATATCACTGATGAATTTGACATTATGTTACGAGTGGCCCCAAGCATAGGTTCAAAAATTATTAAACCATTGCCTACAGGTACTCCGCTGACAGTTATTATTACCAATGCAGGTAAAGCTCACTCTCAAGTGCGAACGAAAGACGGTTTGGTCGGTTATGTATTGACGCGCTTTATTAGCCCAAATATCCCAGCGAAAATACGTGTCACAAGTTTGGAGAATCGCCTGCAATCTCTAGAAGATAACCCAGATCAACTAGAGTCGAAATATATTGACCTACAAAAGAGCTATGAACGTTTAAGTCAAAATCTTCGAAGTATGGTTGACGGAAAAGAACAAGCTGAAGAAAAATATGAAAAACTAAAACTCGCTTCAGGCAATGCGGCAACATTGAGTGAAAAAGCGATTGAGTTAGAAAAAAAGGTTGAACAGTTAGTATTACAGCTTGACGATATGCGTATTCAAAATGAAACACTCAAAGATCAATCAGAGAAAAAATCTTGGATGGTCGGCGGTTTTATTGCTTTGTTGGGGGTCTTATTTGGTGCGATTCTTACTGGTTTGAATGCCCGTAAAAAACGTAATTGGTAGCCACTAATATTTTTTTAGTAATTGGTTAAATTCAGCCAATACACTATATCCATGTTTTACTACATCATTGGCTTTAACTAAAGGCTAAAGAGGCTTTGTTGATTAGTTCACAAGCCATGGCTACATGGTTTTCGTTGCTATTAAGGCAAGGAATATAGTTGTAAGATTCACCGCCAGCTTCCATGAAATACTCTTTATTTTCTTCGTCAATCTCTTCAATAGTTTCTAAACAGTCTGCTGAAAAACCAGCACAGATAACGTCAATTTTCTTCACTCCTTGTCCTGGTAGTGATTTCATTGTTTGATCGCAATAAGGTTGTAGCCAAGGTTCTTTTCCTACGCGTGATTGATAAACTAAAAGGTAATCTTCACTGTTAAGGCCAAGTTTGTTCGCAACTAAATCTACAGTTTTCTCGCAATGATGCTGATAAGGATCACCATTTCTAACATAGCGCTGTGGGATTCCGTGAAATGAGAAGACTAGTTTTTCTCCACGACCATGTTGTTGCCAGTGCTCTTTTACTGAATGTGATAAAGCGTCTATATAGCGATCGTTTTCAAAATAATCGCTAATGAAATGCAGACTTGGAACCCAGCGAACTTTTTTCAGCGATTTTCCTACCGCGTCCATAATTGAGCCAGATGTAGAGCCAGAATATTGAGGATACATGGGTAATACGATCAGTTTACGGCAACCTAATTGGTGTAGGTTTTTAATCGCTTTGTCTATATTTGGTTTGCCATAACGCATGCCTAGATCAACAATAAAATTTCCCCCAAGCGCTGTTTGCAAATTTTCAGTAAGCTCTAAACTATGGACCATCAATGGTGAGCCTTTTTCTGTCCAAACGGTTCGATAGGCGGCAGCACTTTTATGTGATCGGACATTGATGATAATGCCTCTGACAAGAAATTGACGTAATAAGCCAGGTAATTCGATGACTCGTGGGTCTGTCAAAAATTCGCTCAAATAATTTCTGAGTTTTGGGCATATTGGGGCATCGGGAGTGCCAAGGTTTGTAACTAAAACGCCAATTTTTTCATTGCTGTTCGCAATGTCATTATGCTGTCCAAAGTATTTCATAAACTAAAAGTGGGTATCGACCCTAAAAGGTTATTTGCCAAACTACGTGAAAGCGTTATTTTAAGTATCGCCAGTGACATTTATGTCAGCTGAAATATTTTCTTTGGCAAAATCAACCATACGTTTTAGTGATACTTCTGCTTGTTTGCGTATGGTTTCATCAATGAGGACCTCATTAGCACCCGTTTTGAGTACATTCTCAAGTCGATCAAGATCGTTCATCTTCATCCACGGGCAAGCAGCACAGCTCTTGCATGTGGCTCCATCGCCGCCAGTCGGTGCTGAAATAAACTCTTTATTTGGAGAGAGTTCTTTCATCTTGTGAAAAATGCCGTCTTCGGTCGCGACAATAAACTTTTTATTGGATAGTTCGCGTGTTGCGTTTAAAATTTTACTCGTTGAACCTACGACATCTGCTAAAGCAACAACGCTAGCAGGTGATTCAGGGTGAACTAAAATAGCGGCATCAGGATGTTCTTTCTTAAGATCTTCAAGGTAATGTGCTTTGAATTCTTCATGCACAATACAAGAACCTTGCCACATGATCATGTCAGCGCCCGTTTCGTTTTTGATATATTCGCCTAAGAAACGATCAGGGCCCCATAAGATTTTTTTGCCTTTTTCTTTTAGATAAGTACATATCTCCAATGCAATTGAAGAGGTAACTACCCAATCAGCACGGGCTTTTACCGCTGCACTGGTGTTGGCATAAACCACAACGGTACGATCCGGGTGAGCATCACAAAATGCTGAAAATTCATCGATTGGACAGCCAATATCGAGAGAGCATTCAGCTTCAGTCTCTAATAATAGAACACGTTTTTCAGGGCTTAAAATTTTAGCCGTTTCACCCATAAATTTAACACCGGCGACAATGACTGTTGATGCGTCATGTTCCATACCAAAGCGTGCCATTTCTAAGGAATCAGAAACGGTTCCACCGGTTTCATCTGCCATGTCTTGCAGAACACCATCGACATAGTAGTGTGAGACTAGGACGGCATCTTGTTCTTTGAGTGCTTGTTTAATACGATCTTTCTGCGCATCAATATCTTTCAAAGAATGTTCAGTGTGCTTAATTGTTCGTGCTGAATCTGCAAGAGCATCAATGCGCTTTTCAAGGCTTTTGGGTATATTAATGAAATCGTTCATGGTATTCATTTCTTAAAAATATAATATGAATAGTTTAACTCATGTTAAGACAGATTTTTGTCATAATCTGTATCAAAAGTACAACATACTCCTCATGAAAAGGTTCTGTGATTTTGAGTATGTTTAAAAAAACATTTGTTATTACTGAGCTATAATATGAGGCCATTCTGGAATTGATCAATATTGAGAACTTTTTATGCTTGAATTTTTGTTTAACTATGGATTGTTTCTGCTCAAAGCAGTGACGGTATTAATAGTAATTTTGGTGATCATTGCTGCAGCAGCGGCAAAGAAAAAATCGGCGTCTGGTGAATTAAAAATTTCCAGCTTGAATAAAAAGTTTGAACACCTAAAACAAGCCGTTCAAGAAGCAACTTTGGATAAAAAATTATTCAAACAAGAAGCTAAAGCTAAGAAAAAGGAAGAAAAACAACTCAAGAAGGATCAGAAAAAAGATAAGGCTGAACAACAAAAACCTCGCTTATTTGTTGTTGATTTCGAAGGCGATATAAAAGCATCAAGTGTGCCGTCTTTACGCGAAGAAATCACAGCCATTCTTAGTGCTGCGGAGTCTGATGACGAAGTGCTAATCACCTTGAATAATTCTGGCGGAATTGTTCATGAGCATGGCCTAGCCGCATCGCAATTAGTGAGGATCAAGCAAGCTAATATACCTTTGACGGTCGCTGTCGATAAAGTAGCCGCAAGTGGCGGGTATATGATGGCTTGTGTTGCGGATAAAATTTTAGCTGCACCATTTGCGATTGTTGGCTCCATCGGAGTGGTTGCTCAGTTGCCGAATTTTCATCGTTTATTGGATAAGGCTGGTGTTGATTTCGAACAACACACAGCGGGCGAATATAAACGTAACGTGACCATGTTTGGTAAGAATACCGATAAAGAGCGTGAGCAACTAAAAGAGCAATTAGAAGATATTCATGATCTATTTCGAGGTTTTGTAACTGATTATCGACCTAGCTTAGATATGAAAGAAGTTGGTACTGGACAGTACTGGTATGGAAGTCGTGCTAAGGAACTAGGTCTTGTAGATGACATTATGACCAGTGATGACTATCTTGCAACTGCTGCAAATGATAAGGACATTTTTCAAGTCAAATATGAGTTTGAAAAAACACTGATGGAAAAATTCTCTAATGGTGGAGCACAACTATTCGACAAAATTATTGAAAGATTGAGTAGGTCTGATCATTAATGCATGAGCGTGACTTATGAAGCCTTATTTCTAGTGTGATTGTTCATTTGCGCTTTTTTCTGTTTCTAGTAAAGCGCAAAAAGATTTTAATCGAATTTCTAGGTCAAATGCTTCGATCAGTATTTGTTTGTGCTGAGAGGTGAAAGGTAATTGCTCAATCAAATTGTTGAGCAGATCTTCTGTAGGTATATCAGAGAAAGATTCCCAATTTACGTCAATTTTTTTGTACGTGAAATATTGTCTTAGGGCACCGTTTAATTGCAGTACTTTTTCTTGGCTTAGTTCTTCCGCCTCATCATAATCGTGTTTATATTGGCTCCAGTCGGGCACGACAATGCGATAACCTCGCATACTAGTTATTTCTTGTTTAACTTGAAAACGACAAATTCCGGTCAACATAACTTCTAATCGTCCATCAGTAGTTTCTTGGTAACTACTTATTCTGGCAGCGCACCCAATGTCAAACAAGCTTGGAGAATTTTCCTTGGCTTCCTTGCTCTTAGTTAGAGTGTCCTGAGATTGAATGTCTTTAGGTTGAATCATGCCTATTAACTGGTCTCCCTGCATTGCGTCTTTGAACATGTTCAGATATCGAGGCTCAAAGATATTCAATGGTAAAAAACCACCAGGCATCACCACTGCATTTGAGAGCGGAAAGATGGGTAATGTGGTCGGCAATTGTTCAAAAGTCTGGGTAAATGGCGAATGATTTTTCATGATTGATTTATGAAATTTTTGTTTTAAATATTATGCCAAATCATATGTACTTATTTTGTCATATCTAATTATTATCATTTGCATGCACCAGATAATTTTTAGAGATCAATCAATGAATAGTAACGCTTTTATATATTCATATTCGATGCTTTATTGAACTTAACATGCACTCAATTAAAGTGCGCGTTAATACTTTGTGTTTAGTTGTCAATTTTAGACATTTTATGTAGAACAAACTCAGCAACTGCACCATCAGTTGCTTCCATATAGGCAGCTAAGTGAGTATTGCTCATGTGAGTTTGCCATAATTCATGAGATTCCCAATTTTCATAGAACTTGAAAACTGCAGGGTTATCATTGTCTTGATGCAAGTCATATTGTAAACATCCTTCTTCTTGTCGAGTGATCTCAATCAATTTGACTAGCTCTGATTTTACTAATTCAATACTTTCAGGTTTTGCTTCGATGTGAGCGAAAATTGTTAGTTGTGTAGACATAATAATCTCCAAATAGTTTGAGTGAGAGTTGCTTAATAATGTTTTGATGAAGAGAGTATGGATGAATTATTAGAAAAATAAACATGGTAATATTAAAAACATATTCAAATATTTTTTGATAATTCTTTTCATAAATTTCTTATAGCCATGAATTTAGATGACTTAACGCTTTTCACACGGATAGCAGATACAGGCAGTATCACAGCCGCTGCCGACCAACTAGATATGACTCCTGCCACTGCTAGTGCAGCTTTGAAAAGGCTAGAATCGGCTGTTGGTACACAACTATTTATTCGTTCGACACGTCAATTAAGAATTACAACAGAAGGGGAAACATTCTTAATTCATGCGCATAAAGCACTAGATGCTATTCAGCAAGGAGTGTCATCACTACATTCAAGCAAGGGTGAGGTTCAGGGGAGGATACGGATATCATTGTCTTCAGATTTAGGCCGGAATCAGGTGTTGCCGTGGCTAGAAAACATGATGGAACAACACCCAAAGTTGTCTATTAGACTATCGATGCAGGATGAAAATATAGATTTCTATTCCAATCATGTGGATGTTGCCTTACGTTATGGCGCTCCAGAAGACTCATCGATGATAGGGTTTCACATTGCTACTTTAGATCGAGTGATTTGCGCATCGCCAGAATATATAAAAAATTATGGTGAACCAAAGCACCCTCAAGATTTAAAAAGCCACAATTGCCTTTTGTATAGTATTGCAAATCGCGTGTTTGATACTTGGAAAATATCTAATCAAAAAGCAAGTTATAAGATTCGTGTCCAAGGAAATCGAATATGTAATGATGGGGATGTTGTTCGACGCTGGTTGGTTAACGGTAAAGGGATTGCCTTTAAATCACGGCTGGATTTAACCAATGATTTAGCAGCAAATCGAGTTGTCGAAATATTGCCAGATTTTAAATCTTCAGAATTGGAACTTTGGTTAATCTGTCCGTCTAGACAGCAAGTGACTCCAGCAGTTTTACTTCTGCGCGATATGTTCAGAGAACGTATTGCAAATGCTTTAGGGAGCCCCTAAAAAAAGATTTCTTAACCAGCAACGACTATTTTGGTTTTAGTCGTCTTTTTTTGTTTCAAAAAATCACTCAATATAAGAGCTGCTTCTTTTTGAAATACGCGGTCCCAATGTTTATCACCATCGGGTAAGTCATCACTAGAATCATCAATGGTTGATGGGTCAACTTCAGATAATTTTAGTGATTTACGATATTCATTAATTTGTTCAATAGCTTCCATTTCTTGTGATTTTGCTAAGGCTTTTCGTTTGTTCTCAGCCAGTGTTACTTTTTTAAGTTCACTATTAATTTTACGTTGCTTAGACGTTTGTTTTAAATAGGTGAATGCTGAAGAATTTTTCGCACGCGCTAAATGTAGTTGAGTAAGCGAATCAATATCACCATCAAGGGTAGGATATTCATTCAATGCTGAAGCAATTTTGGTCCATGGTAATGCATTGTCTAGCAAGCCTTCACCATAGTCGCCGCGGTCACCTGTATCTAAAACGATATCAGGTTCTACCCCTTTAACTTGTGTGCTTGAGCCGTTAACGCGGAAGAATTGTTGGATAGTCAATTTAAGGGTGCTACTGACTTTATTGTTTTTAACTCGTTTCAATGGTTGGGTCGTTTGCACGGTGCCTTTGCCAAACGTTCGTTCGCCGATGATGATTCCACGACCATAATCCTTAATGGCACCTGCAAAAATTTCTGAAGCTGAGGCACTGCTTTTGTCAACCAACACCGCAAGTGGGCCATCATAAGCAGTTCCAGAATCAGTATCGTCTAATTGTACTGATTGTTCATCCGACGTTTGAACTTGGACTACTGGACCACGATCAATAAATAATCCCGTTAAGTTAATCGCTTCGCGTAGATATCCACCACCATTTCCTCGAAGATCAAGGATCAAGCCGTCAATCTTGCCGGATGACTGCGCTTCTTTAATAAGACGTTCGACATCATAGCTAGTACTAACGATGTCATCGTTAGATCCTTTGCTTTGCTTGGCATAAAAAGAAGGAATTTCAATGACAGCAAAGCGTTTGTCATCAACGTTTTGATATTCTAATTGTGCAGCACTATCTTCTAAGCTAATGACATCACGAACTAAAGAGATGGTTTCAGGAGTGCTTCCTGGAGCACTATCGCCAGTGAGGAGCTGTAGATAAACAGTACTGCCTTTTTTGCCTCGAATCTTGCCGACCACATCCATCAGTCGCCAACCAGTGACGTCTTCAATATTGTCTTCTGACTGACCTACACCAACGATTTTGTCATCAATATTTAATTTGCCACTTTTGCTCGCAGGGCCGCCTGCAATTATTTTTCGGATCACTGTGTAGTCATTCTCGCTTTGTAAGGATGCGCCAATACCTTCAAGTGACAGTGATAAATTGATACGAAAATTTTCGGCGGTAACACGAGACATATATTGCGTGTGTGGGCCAACTTCCCGCATCAGAGCATTCAAGTAGAGTTCAAAGACCTCTTCAGGCTTTGTTTGCCATACAATATTTGATTGCCTTGTAAAACGTTTCCTTAATGTTTCACGAATTTTTTCATCAGGGATATTGTCGAGTTTTTGGATGATTACTGAATTTTTGACACGTTTGCGCCAAAGGTCATTCATTTCTTCAACGGTTTGTGGCCATGTGCTTTCTGAGCGATCAATGTGATGCTCTTCATCTAAGTTGAAGTTAAAGCCTTTTTCTAGGAGTGCTTTTGCATATTCTTCTCGTTCTTTAATACGCTTACGGAAAACTTTATAGATTTCAAATCCAAGTTCAGGATTGCCTTGTTTGAGTTGATTGTCGATATCCAATTCATTTTGTTTGAACTGTTCAATATCGCTGGTATAAAAATATAGCTTGTTTGAATCCAGTAGGTCTAAGTATCGGTTTAAGGTTTTTTTAGATAGATCGTCATCTAAGGAGATTTTTTTATAGTGGCTGCGATCTAGGTATTTCAGCGAGACTAGTAAGTCAATTTGCATCTCACGAGTTGTTTCTAAGGAATCTTCGGGAACAGGTTTGAAGTCAGCAATAGCAATAGAGCTGAAAGTCGTCCCAATAAACAAACAACTAAGCAAACAAGTACGATGAAAAATGTTTTGAGTGAATGTGTTGCTTAGTTTTTTCATAAGTTCTCCTATTAATGAATATTGCCTGATTAATATTCCTATATTGCAGATGACGACAATGTGTCTTTGAGTTTATAGCAAGCCAGTACTTTTTAGCAAAGCATTTACCTTCGGTTCGCGGCCTCTAAAATTCGCAAACATTTCGCTAGCCTCTGGAACACCACCTTGCGATAAAATATTATCTTTAAATGCGGCACCCGTTTTGGCATTAAATATTCCTTCTTCTTCAAATCGGCCAAAAGCGTCGGCAGATAAAACTTCTGCCCACTTATAGCTGTAATAACCTGCTGCATAGCCGCCTGCAAAAATATGTGAAAAGCTGCATTGGAAACGATGGTAACTAGGCGTTTGCATCACGGCAACAGAGTCACGGCTTTGATTCAGAATGTCTTGAACTGGCAAAGACGTAGTGGTTTCTTTGTAATCTTGTGCATGCAGTACAATATCAAACAAGGAAAATTCTAACTGTCGAACAGTTTGCATACCCGTTTGGAAATGCTTAGCGGCCAACATTTTGTCTAATAATGCTTGTGGTAGCGGTTCACCTGTTTGAAAGTGACTGCTAATTAATGGGATAGAGTCCACATGCCAGCACCAATTTTCTAAAAATTGGCTAGGCAGCTCAACAGCATCCCATGAAACGCCATTAATGCCGGCTAAACTCATCTCATCAACTTGGGTCAATAAATGGTGCAAGGTATGGCCAAATTCATGGAATAAAGTCTCTACTTCATCGTGAGTTAATAGTGCAGGTTGACCACTTGCGGCAGGTGTGAAATTACAGGTCAAATAAGCCACTGGTTTTGATTGTTGTTCCGCTGTTTGTTGGCGGTGACGACAAACACCCATCCAAGCACCACCGCGCTTATTAGGTCTGGCATAAAGATCAGCAAATAGCTGGCCATTGACGTTGCCATTATTGTCGATTAGATCATAAGTTAGCACATCATCATGCCAAACTTGAGGCTCAGTATTTTTACGAAATTTAATGCCAAATAAGCGATTTACAATGTCAAACATGCCATTGATAACGGTATCTACAGGAAAGTATTCTTTAATTTCTTCACTGTTTAATTCATATTCATATTGCTTTAATTTTTCACTGTAATAGCTGTAATCCCAAGGGTTTAACTTGGCAACTTTGAAGTGTTCATTGACAAATTCATGTAAGTCATGCAATTCCGCTTCAGCCTTAGGTTTAGCATGTTTCGCAATTTCATATAAAAAATCAGAAACTTGTTCAACGTTGTCAGCCATTTTCGTGACCAATGCAAGTTCTGCAAAATTTTTGAAACCGAGCAATTCAGATTTTTCTTGGCGTAAGGCTAGGATATCGTTAATGATGGGTTCGTTATCAAAGCGAGTGTCGATATCGCCATTCAAGTCAACACTTTGTAAGCTTGCTCGAGTGGCATAGGCGCGATACATTTTTTCTCGAATCGATTCGGAGTCAGCATATTTCATCACGGCAAGATAAGAAGGGGTATCTAGTCCAAAACGATACCCTTGTTGGTCATGACGGTGAGCAGTTGATTTTGCTAACTCGATTGCATAGTCAGGCAAACCTGACAGTGTTTTCTTGTCTTGAACTAGTAAATACCAGCTTTGAGTGGCATCTAATAAATTTTGTTCAAACTGAGTTTGTTTTTTCGATAATTTTTGGACAATCGCGGCATAACGTTTTTTATCATCGTTATTGAGTTCAGCACCTGAGAGTTTGAAATCACGAATCGTGTTATTAACAATTTTTTGTTGAGCGCTATTCAGTGTTGAAAAATCATCACGTGCAGCAATGTTTTTATAGCCTTGATAGAGTGCCAAATTCTGTGCGATAGCAGTATGGAAAGCCGTTAGTTTTTCTTGACCTGCTTGGTATGCATCGCGCAGTTCGGCAGAGTCCATCACAGAATTCAAGTGAGAAACAGTTGACCAAACATTGTCGAGTTGCACGTCAATATTTTCTAAGATCGCTGCGAAATTATCCCAAGTGGCTGTTGTTGCCTTGGTTTCTAATGTTGTAATGATATCTTGGCTTTCAGCAAGTGTTGTGTCCAAAGCTGACTGAACATGCTCAGTTTTGATCTCGGCAAAAGCGGGTAAATGCTGGTCTTTTAATAATGGATTGGTCACGAGGCAGTCCTAAAATGGTTAGCTATTTTGATTAATATAAACATCATCTGGGGATAAAGACCGTTTATACAAGTAAATACTGGCGTCCTTTTGCCATATATGTGATCTATCATGATATTTAAATCAATGATAAGCCAAGTGAAAAGCGATAAGCTTAGCCCTGCATCAAGAGTGAAGCGAAGTCTTAGGGTTTTTGCCGCCGATAAACGTTTTACCAGTCAATGACAGTTTCTAAGGCAAATAAATCACTGGTTTTTTCACGTTGACGAATAGTTGCCCAGTACTGATCATTGACTAATACTTCTACAGCACGAGGACGAGTATTGTAATTAGAGCTCATCGTGAAACCATAGGCACCGGCTGAATGAATAGCTAATAAATCCCCAGCTTCGACTGCTAAAAGACGATCTCTGCCTAAAATATCACCTGTTTCACAAACTGGGCCAACAACATCATAGACTCTTTCTGGTGTCCCTTCTTGTGGAGGGGTTACAGGTGAGATAGTGTGCCATGCGCCATATAAAGATGGCCGCATTAAGTCATTCATTGCCGCATCAATGATGGCAAAGTTTTTTTCCGTATTCTCTTTTAAATAGGCGACTTCGGTGACCAAAATGCCTGCATTACCAGCAATTGAACGTCCAGGCTCAATAGATATTGGAAGTTGGATGTCAGCGGCAGCAAGCGTATCTAACAGTGCTTGCATAAACTCTTGTGAAGAAGGCGGTGTTTCATCATTATAAACAATGCCATAGCCGCCACCCAAATCAAGGTGCTTAATGTCAACATCCATTTCGGCGAGAGTTTTCACCAAAGAAATAACGCGTTCTAAAGCGTCTACGAAAGGCGTTATTGTCGTGATTTGTGAACCAATATGGCAAGCGACACCAAGGATTTCGATATGGCTGGCTGCTTTGGCTTGCTGGAAAACATGCAAGGAAGCTTGCATAGAAACGCCAAATTTAGCTTCTTCTAAGCCAGTGGAAATATAAGGATGTGTTTGTGGGTCAACATCAGGATTAACGCGCACAGAAATCGGCGCTACTTTACCAACTTCAACAGCGACGGATTGGACACGTTCAAGTTCGGCAGGAGACTCAATATTGATCGAGCGTACCCCTTGCTGTAATGCAAAGGCTATTTCTTCACGTGATTTAGCGACACCAGAGAAAAACACCTTACTTGGATCGCCACCTGCTGCAATAACACGTTCTAACTCTCCGCCGGAGACAACGTCAAAACCAGAGCCTAGTTTGGCCAAGGTATTTAGGACGCTAATATTAGAGTTTGCTTTAACCGCAAAACAAACTAAATGTGGGTGGTCGCCAAAAGCTTTATCATAAGCAAGCCAAGCACTTTCCAGTGCTGCTTTTGAGTAGATGTAGCAAGGTGTGCCAACTTCATTAGTAATATTTCTGACGGGCACATTTTCAGCGTGCAAAGTGCCGCCGTGCATGGTAAATGCATTCATAGGAGTATTGAGTCGTTGTGAATCGTATGAAACTTTAATTACTTTTCGCTTTCTTGGTGTCGACTTCAGTTTGTTCAGCGGCATTTTTTCCTGGCTTTTCAGGAAGGAATAAATCGCCTTTGTTGCCACAAGCAGCAATGAATAATGCAGAAAGGATAAGCGCTAAACTTAATTTTTTTGTTGTTTTCATAATGAACTCTACTAGCTATGTGTTAGGTCTTAATATATTCAGTCTAATCTAGATTGATTCTCTCATTGAGCGCAGGGCTTCTGCAACGCGTTTTGGTGCAGTACCACCAAAATGATCACGAGATTGAATTGAACCTTCAAGGCTCAAAACAGCAAAAACGTCTTGTTCAATCATAGGGCCAAAGGATTGTAATTTCTCTAAAGCGATGTCAGATAGTTGCTGTTCGTTTTCAATGGCATAATTTACCACTTTGCCAACAATTTCATGGGCATCGCGAAAAGGTATTTGTTTACGAACCAGATATTCGGCTAAATCAGTCGCTGTTGCATAGCCACCTAGAGCCGCTTGATACATTCTCTCACGTTTAACTTCAATTGCTGGAATCATTGCTGTAAAAACAGGTAGAACGATTTCCAATGTATCGACGACATCAAATAAAGGTTCTTTATCTTCTTGATTATCACGGTTGTAAGCCAAGGGCTGTGATTTCATCAATGTTAATAATGTTGTTAAATCGCCATAAACACGTGCGCATTTACCGCGGACTAATTCTGCGATATCTGGATTTTTCTTTTGCGGCATGATGCTAGAGCCGGTGCAATAAGCATCACCAATACTGATAAATTTATAGGCTTCCGACATCCACAAGATAATTTCTTCACACATGCGAGACAAATGCATCATCAAGATAGCGCCATTGCTAGCAAACTCAATGGCAAAATCACGATCAGAAACAGCATCTAATGAATTGCGAGTTGGTGTGGCAAAGCCCAAAAGTTCACAAGTAATGGAGCGATCAATAGGGAAGCTAGTGCCAGCAAGTGCTGCTGAGCCTAGTGGCATGACATTGATGCGTTCGCGTGTGCTTAACACTCGTTCTTTGTCGCGTTGTAACATCTCGCACCACGCTAGCATGTGATGAGCAAAGCTAATCGGTTGCGCAACTTGTAAATGGGTGAAACCCGGCATGATCGTTTCTA
The DNA here is from genome assembly GCA_938002995.1 of uncultured Arenicellaceae bacterium. Lineage (GTDB taxonomy): Bacteria > Pseudomonadota > Gammaproteobacteria > Arenicellales > Arenicellaceae > CALKZN01. Next base: position 22,713 of record CALKZN010000121.1, read on the forward strand.
TTTCAGGTTCAGCGAGGTCTAAAAGTGCCGTTTGAAGGTTGTTTAACAGCTCAACTTGAGCATCACTACGGTCACGCAAATATAGTCGAATATCAGTGGCAACTTGGTCATTACGCGAACGACCTGTATGTAATTTTTTGCCTGCTTCGCCGATGTCTTTAGTCAGGCGTGCCTCAATGTTCATGTGAACATCTTCTAATGCAGTTGACCAAGTGAAATCGCCTGCTTGAATATCAGCAAGAATATTGAGCAGACCTGATTTGATTGAATCACGCTCTTCGTTTGTTAAGACTCCTACTGCTGCAAGCATAGTTGCGTGTGCAATAGAACCACGAATATCGTGCTCATAAAGTCTAGCATCAAAGCTGATAGACTCAGAAAACTGTTCTACTAGTTCATTAGTAGATTGCTGGAAGCGTCCGCCCCACATTTTTTTGTTGGCGGTTTTTGCGCTTGGCTGTTGATCAGGTTGCTTGGACATTAGTCGTTAGATCTCAATCATAAAAAGTAAAACAGTCATTATACCTTTTTAATCTGTGGCAAAGAACCGCTATAATCAACAGTATCATGATTTCTATTGATGATTGTCGAGAGCGTTAGATCGACAAACGGCTTTAATACGTTTCTAGCGATAATTAATACGTTTCTAGCGATAAATAGTTGCATAAGTCAGATCAGAATATTCAAAAAAAATCAAAGTATCGTAAAGTAAAAATATAACTTAGGATGTGATCTAAACCGTGAATCAAACTCAAAACTCTCCTTTACGCATTGCAACACGAAACAGTCCTCTCGCTCTTTGGCAAGCACATTATATTCGTGATCGCTTACAAGCAGCACACACAGAGTTAAGCATTGAAATTGTCAGCATGACCACCAAGGGCGATCAAATTTTAGATCGTTCTTTGTCTAAAGTCGGGGGTAAAGGCTTGTTCATGAAAGAGCTTGAAGAAGCAATATTGGATGGGCGTGCCGATATTGCAGTGCATTCCATGAAGGATGTCACTGTTGACTTGCCCGCAGGTTTGGAAATTTGCTGTGTTTGTGAACGAGAAACGCCTAATGATGCCTTTGTATCAAATAATTTCTCTTCATTAAGCGAATTGCCAAAAGGGGCGGTCGTAGGCACATCTAGCCTGCGTCGTCGTGCACAGCTCAAACATCATTTTCCGCATTTGGATATTCAAGACTTGCGGGGAAACGTGAACACTCGACTGCGTAAACTTGATGAAGGTCAATATGATGCCATTATTTTGGCGGCAGCTGGTTTGATTCGACTAGATATGGCGGAACGTATCGCCGATTTAATTGATATTCAACGTAGTTTGCCAGCAGTTGGCCAAGGCATTGTCGGAATCGAATGTCGAGAAGGAGATGCTCGAATCAAAGCCTTAGTGCAAGTGTTGAACGATACAGAATCAGAAATTTGTATTACAGCAGAACGCAAAATGAATGAATGTCTTGATGGTGGGTGTTCAGTGCCAATTGCAGGTTTTGCTCAATTGGATAAGGGTGTTTTGCTGATGAAAGGCGTTGTTGGTGATATTCAAAACGGTGAATTATTAGTTGCTCAAGCTCAAGGCACGCCTGAACAAGCAGCCGCTCTGGGTGAACAGGTGGCCAAAGATTTGTTATCTCAAGGCGCCAAGGCTTTTATAATAAAGGTCGAGAAAACGGAATAAATGATGCGCGTTTTACTGACCCGAAGTGCTTTGCACAACATGCTGTTCCGACAAGCAATAGAGGAATGTATAGAAAAGCAGAGTGCAAATATAGATGTCACGGTTATGGAAGCACCTTTGTTGGAACAAGTTCCGGTTGTGGATTCAGTGGGAAATCTACAGGAGTTTTTGCAAGACAAAAAAATTGAAGAGGTTATTTTCATTTCTCCATCATCTGTAGATTTTGGCGCTGAAAGGGTATTTGAGAAAATGGAACTTCAGCGGGTGTTCGCAGTTGGCAAGGGTACGGCTAATATGCTGAAAACCAAGATTGATAGAATGTCTTTAAAAGGTAGTTCTGAGTTTGAAGTGGTCTTCCCAACGCAAAACGTCGGTTCGCAGGGTTTGCTAGATTTGCCTGCAATGAAAGCCGTTGAAAACATGCAAATATTAATTGTCACTGGCTCTGAAGGAAAACCTGATCTAGAACGACAGTTATTAGATCGTGGAGCTCAAGTGAGTCGATGGGAGTGTTATCAACGACAAAAGCCAGTTGAATTAGCAGCACAACTTACAAAAATTCTTGAACAACCTTTATCCTATGTCTTTTTGCATAGTTCTCATGCCGCTAAGCATTTTCTTGAAGAAATACCCGAAGACTGTTCGATGCATTCCACTATGGCGATTGTCGGAGCAAAATCTATTGCTGAAGAACTGAAAAAGCATGAATGGGAGGGAGGTGTCGAAATTGCTGAGACGCCTATGCCAAAAGACATGCTCAAAGTTTTTAAACAACAGTTGATATAAATCAACTATATTACGATTCTTTTCTTTGTTTAACATTTCAGCCGAATGCGTTTGTGGTAAATTATAAGGCTGGAAATAAATTATTGTGTGATCTAATCATGGCAGATTCAAAAAAACAGAAGCCTTCAACGGCTAAATCTTCAAAGGCTAATCCTGCGGCGAAAAAAACAGCTGATAAGTCGGCTGCAACTAATGCTAAAACGACGACGAAACAGTCATCTGCCCCAGCAGCTCCAACAACTACTACGAAAGAAACTACTGCGAAAGCAACTAGTTCAGAAAAAACTAGTTCAGAAAAAACTAGTTCAGAAAAAACTAGTTCAGAAAAAACTAGCGCAGCTAGTAAGGCAACTGACGCTAAAAAAGTAGAGAAGCCTGTTGCTAAAGCTGTACAAAAACCTGCTCAGAAAGAAAAGCGTTCTGGCGGCGGGGTGGCATTTTTGGCATTATTATGTTCACTAGGAGCATTAGGCCTTTCTGGTTATAACTACTATGAGCAGAATCTCTCTCCTAAGAAAGCACAATCACAAGAAGCATTGTTGTCAGGTGTTAACGACATCAAAGGTAATGTGACTGAGTTCAGTGGAGTTGTGACTTCTTTGCAACAAGACGTGCAAGATTTCAAAGATAGCCAATCTCAATATATTACTAAAGATACGTTAGATTCTGTGGTTAAAGAGAGTGTTGATAATGCTGTTGCTAACTTGCCTGATTTACCGCAAATTGGTCCGGTAGAATTAAATCAAGATGGTTTAAACGCATCTTCAGAAAATAGTAGCAATGAAGCTGAAGGTTCTTCACAAGCTGAAAATACTTCAGAGTCTGAGGGTTCTTCGCCAACTGAAGGCTCTTCATCAGCTGAGGGCTCTTCATCGACTGAATCATCTAATACAGACGGTTCAGTAACGTCGTCATCTGCAGTAGAAAGTACGCAAGAAAATTCTTCTGATACAGCAACAAACGATGCTCAAAATGAAGAAGATAGTGCATGGTCTTGGGGTCGAGCTAAGCAAGACTTCAAAGCGATGGTAATGGGCTTCATTACGATCAAAAAAACTGATCAAGGAAATAACTAAAAAAGACCGGAGATTTAGAAAATGCGTATTTTAATTGTAATTTTTGCACTAATAATCGGTGGCCTGATTGGTTTCATGAAGCTATCTCAATTAAGTGGTGACGGAGCTCAAGCGGTTTTTGAAGCTGCTGGCTACGAAATTAAAATTCCATTTATGGGATTTATAGCGGTTGTTTTAATCAGTTTTGTTATTTTGTATTTTTTCTTCCGCATGTTGGGAGGGTTATTTCGCGCGCCAAAACGTGTAGGAAATTGGAATCAAACGCGCAATGAAAAAGCAGCGCAACAAAAATTGGGCACAGGTTTTCTAGCCTTAATGAAAGGCGATTGGAAAAAAGCAGAAAAACAATTACTTGCTAAAACCCAGTACACTGAAGTACCTTTTGTAAACTTCTTGGCAGCAGCACAAGCGGCTCAAGAACAAGGTAAGTATGGCAAGCGTAATGAATATTTGGCTAAAGCCTTAGAGAAGGCGCCGAATGACAGTCTTGCTATTAATATGACTCGAGCACGCCTAGATCAACAAATTGGTAAGTCAGAAGATGCCTTGAAAACATTGCTTACAGTTAAAGATTTGGGTCGAAGTAACCCACAATTCATGGCAATGTTGGCACAAGCTTATGATGAACTTGATGAGAATGAAAAACTCGCACAAATATTGCCTGAAGTAAAACGATTGGGCGCATTGCCAGAAGCGGTTATTGCTGAAATGCAAGCTGAAATGGACCTTGAAAAATTCGAAAATGCTGAAGATAAAGAAGCAGCATGGAAAGAAACTACAAAAACATCTCGTAAAGACCCTGATTTTGTTGCGGCTTATGCTGAATTCCAAATTCTAAAAGGTCGAGTTGATGTTGCTGAAAAATTAATCAGCACGACATTGAAGACTACCTGGGATGATGAGCTAGTGAATATGTACGGCCGCATTCAATCCACCAATCGTAAAAAATATCTCCGTCAAGTGGATGGCTGGTTATTAGCACGTCCAGAAAATGCTGAATTGCATCTGGCGGCAGGCCGACTTGCCGCGCAAAATAAAGATGTTGAACGAGCACAACAAGAATTTGAAGAAGCTATCAAACTTGGCGGCTTGACTGAAGCATTTGAAGAGCTAGGTTTGTTGCATGAGTCTGAGCAAGATTTACGCAAAGCATTAGCCTTATATCGTTCAGGTTTGGCCAGCGCCAATGGTGCACATTCTGTTGCATTGGAACAATTAAAAAAAGTTGCAGACGAAGACAAAGCACCTGAAAAAGAGGTTAAACCAGAAGCTCAAGAAGGCGAGTTAATCAGTAAATCTGATGCCTGAGTTACCAGAGGTTGAAACCACGCTGCGTGGTATTCAACCTTTTGTTGATGGTGCTGTTTTAAGCAAAGTCGAGGTCAGAAATGCGTCTTTGCGTTGGCCTGTTCCGGTCAAGCAACTACAAACCTTAACGGGCCAGTTAGTCAATCGCTCGTATCGTCGAGCAAAATACATTTTGTTGGAAACACCTAAAGGCTCCTTGATGTTGCATTTAGGCATGTCAGGCAGCGTTCGATTGGTAGATGCTGCCGTGCAAGAAGCACCTGCAAAACATGATCATATTGATTTGCACTTCCAGCAGAAGCCAGAAGGCCAAGATAACTATAAAGAATGGATAGTTCGCTATCATGATCCGCGTCGTTTCGGCTCTTTATTGTTTATCGATGCAAAAGATCATTCAAAAATTGATGCGCATCCTTTGTTAGGAAAGTTAGGTCCAGAACCATTGTCTGATGCATTCGATGCAGAACATTTGTTCAAGCATTCGCGCAAACGCAGTGTGGCGGTCAAGAATTTCATTATGAATGGTCACGTCGTTGTAGGTGTTGGGAATATTTATGCCAGTGAATGTTTGTTTCTGGCAAAGGTTCGTCCAACTCGACCTGCGGGCAAGGTGACCAAAGCAGAATATGTAAAAATCACTGAAGCGATTAAACAGGTTTTGGATAGAGCAATCAAAGTAGGTGGAACGACATTGCGTGATTTCACCGGCTCGGATGGAAAAGCTGGATATTTTAGTCAAAAATTAAACGTCTATGATAGAGCTGAAAAGTCATGTAAAGAGTGTGGTTTTGAGATTAAACGTATCATTATTGGCCAAAGGTCGTCTTTTTATTGCTCGCAGTGCCAGAAGTAATCCATTAAATCTTAACAACTTGTGATGGCTTGTTGAGACAGTAGATGAAACGTCTTGTATTTCGTGTATAATCCGGACCCCAAACCTACTTATGTAGAGTTTTTTTGTACGAATATCACCGGTGTACGGGTCTTTTTCTATAGGCAGCGATATAGATAACAAGCTATAGAGGCAACGGCAAGCAGTATTCGTGCAAAAGTATTCTTCTAAAGACATAAGATGCCGCTAGGCATTCGTTTGAGGCATAAAAAAAACATGGCAAACACTCCTAAAATTATTTATACCATCACTGATGAAGCACCTGCTTTAGCAACACGTTCGTTTTTACCGATCGTTCAGGCATTCTCAGCACCAGCAGGCATTAATATCGAGACTCGTGATATTTCACTTGCCGGACGGATCATTTCAAATTTTCCAGAAAACTTAACAGAAGAACAACGCATTGATGATGCGCTTGTTGAACTAGGCAAAATGACCCAGTTCCCAGAAACAAACATCATAAAATTGCCAAATATCTCAGCGTCTATTCCGCAATTAGAAGGCGCAATCGAAGAGCTTCAGGCCGCAGGCTATGACATACCTAATTTTCCAGATGACCCTGAAAATGATGAAGAAAAAGCTATTCGTAAACGTTATGGAAAAATTTTAGGTAGCGCGGTGAACCCTGTTTTGCGAGAAGGTAACTCTGATCGCCGTGCACCATTGGCAGTAAAAAACTATGCGAGAAAAAATCCTCATTCAATGGGTGATTGGAATATGCGCTCTAAGACTCACGTTGCGCATATGGAAGAAGGCGATTTCTACAGCAACGAAAAATCGATAGAAATCTCCAAAGCGACTGACATGAAAATTGTTCATGTCCCGGCTTATGGATCAGAAATTGTTTTAAAAGAATCAACACCATTACTGGCAGGCGAAATCATCGACTCAACGATCATGAGTCGATCAGCATTATGCGCGTTCTACGCAAAAGAAATTGCTGCAGCCAAAGAAGAAGGTGTTTTGTTATCACTGCATTTGAAAGCAACCATGATGAAGGTCTCAGACCCAATCATGTTTGGTCATGCGGTTGAAGTGTTCTTTGCTGACGTGTTTGCCAAACATGCCGATGTTCTCGAAGAATACGGTGTTAATGCTAATAATGGCTTGGGAGCTCTCACTCAGATTTTAGCCGAAATGCCGGAAGAGATTAGAGCCGAAATCGAAGCAGATATACAAAAAGCTTATGACGATGGTCCTGGCTTGTCGATGGTTGATTCAGATCGCGGCATAACCAACTTGCACGTGCCTAGTGATGTGATCATTGATGCCTCAATGCCAGCTATGATTCGCGCTGGTGGTAAAGCCTGGGGTCCTGATGGCCGGATTGCAGAAACCAAAGCTTTAATTCCTGATCGTTGCTATGCAGGTGTTTATAAAGAAACGATTGAGTTCTGTAAACAACATGGTGCTTTTGATCCAACAACTATGGGTAGTGTCTCAAATGTTGGTTTGATGGCTCAAAAAGCGCAAGAATATGGCTCGCATGACAAAACTTTTGAAGTGCCTTCTGCAGGTGTTGTCAAAGCATTGGATTCAGATGGCAACGTCTTGCTAGAACAAGACGTTGCACAAGGCGATATTTTCCGCATGTGCCAAGTCAAAGATGAACCAATCCAAGATTGGGTCAAGCTTGCTGTGAAGCGTGCTCGTGCCACTGGTGATCCAGCGGTTTTCTGGTTAGACGAAAACCGTGCCCATGATGCATTGATGATCAAAAAAGTCGAAAAATACTTGAAAGATCACGATACTGAAGGTTTGGAATTGCCAGTCATGACACCAACACAAGCCACGCGTTATTCTTGTGTTCGTATCATTCAAGGTAAAAACACAATCTCTGTGACAGGCAACGTCTTACGTGATTACCTAACTGATTTGTTCCCAATTCTTGAAGTCGGAACAAGTGCGAAAATGTTATCGATTGTGCCACTCATGAAAGGCGGCGGCTTGTTTGAAACTGGTGCTGGCGGTTCAGCGCCTAAGCATGTCCAACAGTTCAATCAAGAAGGTCACTTACGTTGGGATTCACTAGGCGAATTTTTGGCCTTGGCGGCATCGTATGAGCATCTTGGTGAAAGTTCTGAAAATCCTCGTGCTCATATTTTATCGGACACGCTTGATAAAGCATCAGACAAATTGCTTGATGAAGGTAATTCTCCAAAACGTAAAGTTGGCCAATTAGATAATCGTGGCAGTCACTATTATTTAGCAACCTATTGGGCAGAAGCTATTGCAAACCAAACAGATGACGCGGAATTGGCAGCAACCTTTAAGTCGGTCTTTGAAGAACTAGAAAGCAATGAAGAACAAATATTAGAAGAACTAAAAGAAGTTCAAGGCCCGCCAGCAGATATCGGTGGATATTACTTTCCAAGTGATGAACTAGGCAACGCAGCAATGCGACCAAGTGAAACTTTGAACGGAATTATTGATTCGATTGGTAAATAAGCGATATCAACATTTTCTAAAAAGGCGAGCTGATTAGCTCGCCTTTTTTATTACTTGCATAATATTGAAAATAAAGCATAAAATGTTCAAAGAAAAACATCTCTGACATATAAGTTGGAGAACAAACTGTTAGTAATATGACTAACAATAGGAGTAATTATGGAATATAAAGTTGTGATTTATCAAGAAGGTATGCTTGGGTCGTTATTACTAGGAGGGGCAAAAGTTAATCCTCTTAAGTTCACGGATTTTCTTAATAAGAACGCTGCAGAAGGTTGGAGAGTGCAAACAATGGAGAAAGATATTCGTAGAATGTTGCTTTTATGGAAGAGGGAATCGTATGTTGTGATTCTGGGGCGAGAAAAATGAAATATGGATCGATAATTTGCACAACGCTGTTTGTATTAGGCGTTGTTTTATCTTTAGTTCAGTTGTGGTTCGCCCCTTTTGATGCGGAGATATTTACAAAAATATTGATAACGTTAATGGCACTTTTTGTCATCGCTTTAGGGATTGCCTTAGTGTTTAGAGAGTATCTCAGCGATAAGGAATTGAAAAAAAAGGGTTATATTGATGAGTAAGGATTACTAATCAGTAGGTCGCCTTTTTAAGGGCTTTGACTCATAAATTTAATGAACCATTTATCGAGGATGGCCTGTGTAGTTATCCACTAACAAAAGAGTTAAAGTCAAAATTTTTTTAAAGGCGTTGATCCTATAAGCTGCTCTTGCTGTTAATTTTTTCCTTATCGAGGCGTTAATGATATGAAGACAGACATCACTTCTGCTGTAATAATAGTTATTGTTTTATATATATTATCATCGGTTATTTGTATGAATGTCGCGAATAAAAAAGGATTAAATCTAAAACTTTGGAGCATTATGGGTTTAATTTTTGGCCCAGGAGCAATTCTTGCGATATTTCTGACGAACACAGAGATAACCCATGCGAGAACTATTGAATCGTTTGATGAAAGGGTTCAATATTTTTTAGACTTAGGTCTTCTAGAAGATCAGAATTTTGAGGTAGTTAAAGCAAAAATACTTAGAAAATATATAGAAGAATGGGGGGCTGATTTTGAAAAAGAGGTAGGTATTGATGACTTGTATATTCTTTATTATGGGAGCGAAAAAGTTTGGTGGGAAGATACTGAAGCTGACGTTCTTAATGGTAATAATATTTATGTAAGTACATTAAAAGAATGGGGGTTTATTTCGAAATATTTTTTTCTACCAACTGAAATTACTGAAAAATGGAAATCAGAAGAAGGTCCGATTACGATTGAATTTCGATTAAACGACAAAATTCAAAACATTTATCCTAAGTATCTTAATGACTATATCGATATTGATTTACTGAAATCGATCAATAAATTAATTCCTGCTACAGAAAGCAAGTTTGAATTATTGAAAGCATTTGATCAAACAGCATATGTAATATGGTTAAATAAAACTGAAAAAAAGGCTCTTATTCGAAGAGGTTGGAAATTTTCTTGGTAAATTGCTGTTGAAACTAACTCAAGCTTTAGCCGTACACTTGTGACTAAAACCCACCCTTTGATCAATTTTATAGGGGGATACCGGTTGTACTAAAACTTGCATAAAAACTCACATTGCCTGGTCCACCAACGTCCCCATCAACCACACAGTTAAAAAACCTTGAACTTTGACCGTTGGTATTCACATAAACAGAATAAAGAGAATTGGCTTTTACTGGAGGTGTCCTAACACTTAAAATTTCGCTATTTCTCGCTCGTATATAACCTGATGATTCAACAAAAACACAATAGCTTTTTTGTGTGCCTTCATCACTCGCAATAAAGCTATTATTCATGTCAAAATTATGTCGACCAGAATAATAAATTCCGTAAGCATAATTCCCGCCTGAACTATAAACTCTGGTATTTTCCATGCTACCACCATCTGTTCTAAGCCCGTAAACATTCGTCGAACTATTTGACGGTATACTCGCGCCAATAATGCTATTGGAAATGGTAGGAGATGAATTTTTACTATAAATGGCACAAATGTCATTTAGTGCATTGGTAGCGGAAATTTGAACATCATCCAAGGCTGCAGTACTTATACCGTTAATATAAACACCTATTGAACAGGGTTTTTGGCTGCCTAGATTACGGATAGTCAGGCTTGAAAGTTGGCTATTATCAGACATTGATACAACTGCGGCTGCTTCATTAAAGCCCGTTGAACCCATACCTCCTTCCAAAATTGTCACATCAACACCGCTACCCCTGACAGTAACATATGGTGCCATTTTCACAGTTGTTGACACAGAGTAAATCCCTGGACCAATGATGACTAGAAAAGGGTTTGATTGAGTTGCTTTTGCCGCCACCACGGCTATAGCTTTAGATAAATCCGTAAAATCTCCATTGCTTGGAGAAACGGTAATAACATTTTGTAAATTGACACTAGAACTTATTGACATTTGACCTAAAAAATATTCAGAAGATAAAAGTGCAAATAATCATACATCAAAACAATAATTAGGTTAAGAGTGAAATTTTTTAATCACTTAAGTAAATCAAAAATGTTAACGTGAGCAAATGACTTTAATTCCCGAAAATTTACCTCATTCTTCTGCGTGTGAACGCAATCAAGACGTTATCTTAGAAGTGATTTCACCGTATTTATTACAGGCTCAAAGTGCTTTGGAAATAGGCACTGGCAGTGCTCAACATGCGGTGTATTTTGCTAAGGAGTTTCCTGAATTGACTTGGCAGACCAGTGATCAAGCTCACTATCTTGATGGTATTCGCGCTCAACTAAACAATGCATCTTTGGAAAACATTAAGCGTCCCATTGAGTTAGATGTAAATCAAAAAGATTGGAATGTGAATGGACAGTTATTTGATCTTGTATATACAGCGAACACTTGTCATATTATGTCGCAAAGTGATGTTGATGCCTTTTTTGCAGGCTTATCTTCTGTTACAACTATTAACGCTTTTTTGGTGATTTATGGTCCGTTTACGTATGCGGGTAAATTCACGAGTGAAAGCAATTATCATTTTGACCAAAGTTTGCGGTCACGGCAATGTGGAAGCTCAATTAAGGCTTTTGAAACAGTCAATGGCTTGGCGAAAGATCAAGGTTTTCAATTGTTAGAAGATCGTACTATGCCGGCGAATAATCAATGTTTGATTTGGCAGAAAGCATGAGTAAGGAAACGTAAAGATGGCATTTAAATCATGGAAAAGCTATTGGGACTTCACGCACAAAGTGCGTCATGGCCAGCGCTATATTCACGATGATCAGGTCAAAGGTTTTTTAGAAGAAGTTGAACGAACTAGCTCTGACCGTGTTCGAACTTTGGACGAGGGTAGCGATTTTTTTAGAGCACAAATTGGCAATAATTGGTGCAAGGATGATATGCCTAGTCCTCATGATATCGCTAGAATGTTTCCGCAAAAGCAGCAGGCGGTCGAAGGTAGGGCGAATCCAAAGGGTATTCCGTATTTATATATGGCAACGGACAGGCAAACAGCCATGTCTGAAGTGCGACCTTGGGTAGGCGTGAAAGTGTCGGTGGCTGAGTTGAAAACAGTAAGACCATTAAAGGTGATCGACTGTTCAGCAAATATGTCGCAAAAACCTTTTTATGAACATGAACCCAGTGATGAAAAAAAAGAGAAAACAGTTTGGTCGATGATTGATCATGCGTTTTCAAAGCCGGTTTCTAATAACCATGATACGGCTGAGTATGTGCCAACGCAGATCATTGCGGAGATGTTTAAGGCCAATGGTTTTGATGGGATTTTGTATAAAAGTATGTTTGCCGAAGGCTATAACATGGTTGTCTTTGATGTTGATTCAACGATTTTATTGTCGTGTAGTTTGTTTGAAACAGAGATAGTGGAATTAGAGTTTGACGAGTGTGCTAAGCCCTATTTTGTGGAAAGTGATCAGCAATAGAGGGTCATTATAGGCAGCAGATCATAAGGATATGATGTACAGACTCGTTACAAATAGAGCGAGTTTATTACCAAGTCGCATGATTTTAGGATTGATTACGGTCTTCTTAAGTATCCTGATGGGTATCAATTAAGTTGAGTTTTGTGGAGCAAAGATGTCAATGAATCGTAGAGCATTCTTAAGCACTAACGCGTTGTTGGGCTTAGGCGTTGTGACAACGGCCAAAGCAAAGTCTGAAACGGTCACTCCTTTCGAAATTGAAGGGCCTTTTTATCCGACAGTGGTTCCCGCAGATCAAGACTTTGATCTCACTTTAATCAAAGGCAAGTCTGTTCGTGCAAAAGGAGAAGCGGTATATGTCGTAGGACGAGTAATTGATGAGAATGGTACGGCAATTAAAAATGCGACTGTTGATTTGTGGCAAGCCAATGCCTCGGGAAGATATAGGCACCCCTTTGATACTAGCAAAGCGCCTTTAGATGAAAACTTTCAAGGATGGGCGATAGTACAATCAGGTGAGCAAGGAAACTTTCGTTTTAAAACAATTGTGCCTGGCGCTTATGCGGTATCACAAGATTGGATTCGGCCACCGCATATTCACTTTAAGGTGAGTAAGCGTGGCTTTGTTGAGTTGACGACTCAAATGTATTTTGCCGGCGAAGAGTTAAATAAAATTGATCGTTTATTGCAGCGTAAAAGCAAGAAAAAACAGAAGGCAATGATTGCCACTCAAACGGGGAAGAAATCTACCGGAGAAAAAATCTACACCTATAATATTGTTTTAAAAAAAGTTTAGTATCACCAGCGGTGACTTATTCTTAGGCGCTAAAAACAAAAAAGCATCACTATCGTTAGAGTTAGTGATGCTTTGTTTTAGCTCTCGTTCAAAAGCAAGATCATCTTGCCAGTCTTCGAGTTGTGACAACAATTGTTGTCGTTTTTGTGAGCGTAAGGCTGATTGACTTTTTTGATGTACGCCACCTTTTTTCATCAGTGGTGAACAGGCAACCAGATTACGCGGTTTAATACGCGATTTCTGTGTAACCATTTTTTTTACCTCATTTTTTCCTTCCATCTTTTGTATGAAAGGTCCTGCAAATGCAGGCAATGAGGATTATGGCTATTTTTAGCTGAGGGTCAACTTAATTTGATTTTGTTCTCATCGTACAGAACTCTTCAGCAGTACTTGGGTGGATGCCCACAGTTGCATCGAAGTCTGCTTTTTTCGCACCTGCTTTCACGGCAATGGCGATGCCTTGCATGATTTCTGCAGCATCAGGGCCAACCATATGTACGCCAACGACTTTGTCAGTTGCTGTGTCAACAATCAACTTCATGAAAGTGCGTTCAGTGTTTTCCGTTAGCGTATGTTTTAAAATACGGAATTCAGATTTATAAATATCCACTTGGCCATATTTTTCAGTGGCTTGTTCTTCACTGAGCCCAACACTGCCAACAGGCGGCTGAGAGAAAACTGCTGAAGGGACATTGTCATGATCAGGAATACGTGGATTGTTGCCATACACTGAATCAGCAAAGGCATGACCTTCCATCGTTGCAACCGGAGTTAATGCGATACGGTCTGTTACATCACCTACAGCAAAAATGTTGTCTACATTGGTTTGTGATTCTGCGTTAACTAGAATTTCACCTTTGCGGCCAAGCTCAACGCCGGCTTTTTCTAGTCCTACATCTGTAGTATTTGGAGCTCTGCCTGTGGCATACATCACTTGGTCTACCGTTTGAGTTGAGCCGTCTTTATAAGTGAGTTTCTTTTTGCCATCGACTAATTCGATTTTTTCAATATCAGAATTGAGTTTCAAGTTGATGCCCTTCTTCTGGATTTCAGCACTCAAATGATCTGCAACATCTTGGTCAAAACCACGAAGGATCTGTTTGCCGCGATAGACTAATGTGGTGTCGACACCAAGGCCGTTAAAGATACCTGCAAATTCTACTGCAATATAACCACCACCGACTACAACGGCTGATTCTGGTAGTTCATCTAGATAAAAGGCTTCATTTGATGTGATCGCATGTTCAATGCCTGGAATTGATGGCATGAAAGGTGTGCCACCCGTTGCGACTAAAATACGTTCTGTCGTGAACGTTTTGTCGCCAATTTTGACAGTGTTTCGGTTGAGCAATTCACCGCGACCATCAAACACTTCGCAACCTGCATTTTTAAGTAAATTGCCGTAAATACCATTTAGGCGATCAATTTCTTTATCTTTATTTTCGATCAACTTTTTCCAATTGAAGCTTTTGACTTCAACATCCCAACCATAGGATGCGCTATCGATAAACTCTTCATGGAAATGTGAGGAGTAGACAAACATTTTTTTCGGTACGCAGCCACGAATCACACAGGTGCCGCCATAGCGATACTCTTCACAGATAGCGACTTTAGCGCCATGAGTTGCTGAAATTCTTGCGGCTCTAACACCGCCACTGCCGCCACCGATGACGATTAAATCGTAGTCAAAATTGCTCATAATAGTAATTCGTAGGTTGAATGGGTTTGAATATGTCAGTTGCTAAAAGTATACGCAAAAAAAGACCGCGCTGGGCACGGTCTTCATACACTTTTTTATCACTTTATGTGAGTTGCTTTATGAATACGTCTAAGCGACTAAATGATTTTTCATTTGATCCATTGCAGCACGTTCAATTTGTCGGATGCGTTCAGCAGAAATGCCGTACTCATCAGCCAGCTCAGTTAAAGTAGCTTTGGATTCAGATAACCAACGACGTTGTAAAATATCACGACTGCGGTCATCAAGTTCTGCCATTGCGATACTCAGGTTGTTGTCTAAATCAGTGGTTTCTGATTTCTGCATCGCAATTTGTTCTGGGTTGTAACGCATGTCAGGCAAATAACCTGCCGGTGATGCTGAAAACTCATCTTCATCATCATGGCCAGTGTCAAAAGCGACGTCTCTGCCGGTTAGGCGTTGTTCCATTTCCGTGACTGTTTTTACCGGAACATCTAGGTCTTTTGCTAGTTTATTTGTCTCAGCTTCTGTCAACCACTCTAAACTTTTACGTGATTTACGTAAATTGAAGAACAGTTTACGTTGTGCTTTGGTAGTAGCGACTTTGACGATTTTCCAATTACGGATCACATAGTCATAGATTTCAGCTTTGATCCAATGATTTGCGAAAGACACGAGTCTCACGCCGCGATCAGGATCAAATGTTTTTACTGCCTTCATTAGGCCGATGTTACCTTCTTGAACTAAGTCTGAGATAGGAAGGCCATAACCAGTGAAGCCTTTGGCTACACGAACTACGTAACGAAGGTGAGATAAAACAAGCTCCTTCGCAGCATCTAGGTCATTGTCGTTATGATAGCGAATAGCTAATGCTTGTTCTTGCTCTAGCGTTAAAATTGGCGCGGCATTGGCCGCACGAAGGAACATGGCAAGATTTGGTTCTTGCGGAACGCTAACAGCAAATGCTTTTGATTGTTTAGTTTTCGTTGTCATAATTACTAACTCCTTATTAGCTTCTAAGCGCTAACATCTATTAGATTGGAATTATTTTAGCACTCTATTAGTGAGAGTGCTAAATATTAACGCAATGTATATGAGAATTTTGTAGAAAAATGTCAATTTTTGACGTTTTTTTGCTAAAAATCAGGCCCTAACGTCTATCTAGGCTTAATATCATTCAAATGCTTGCCGACGCTGAACCTTGCTGCCAGCCAGCCTAAAACGGCGGCGCTAACAATCAATGTAGCACTATCAACATTGTTGAGTTGGTATAATGAGAATGTTGTTTTATAGCTATTGGCTAGTTCTGTAATAGGTTGTTGCAGCAAAAATAAAACAATCCAATATATGCCATAAGCCACCAGTCCGCCGAGCAAACCATATAGGAAACCGAGATATAAAAAGGGCTGTCTTACAAAGCTATCACTGGCACCAACTAGTTTGCTAACCATGATTTGGTTTTTGCGATTGGCAATCAGTAAACGAATGGTATTGCTTAGTATAAAGACGATAGCAAAAGCGATTAGGCCAGCAAGTACAAAGGCTATAGTGGTTGTAAATTCACTAATCATGTTGAGGCGTTCTAGCCACTCTTGATTCACTTGGACTTCATCTATGCCGTCAATTTTTTTGACAGTATCAATGAGATTTTGAATACCGTCAACGCTTAGGAAATCATCTTTAGGTGTGATTACGATTGTTGTAGGAAGTGGATTTTTTTCTAAAGAATCGAGAACATTCTGAATCCCTGATGCTGCTTCAAATGATTTTAAAGCTTCTTCTTTGGTGATAGTTTTTATACTTTGAATGCCGTTGGTGAAGCCTAATTCGCCTTCGATGACTTGTATCTCCGCAGGGCTGACATTGGGTGAAACAAACACATTGATATGGGGTTTATGTTCTAAAGCAAAGCTAAGCTCTTTAACGCTTTTGGCAAGACCATAGCCAACAGTAGGGATGGATAGAGCAACTCCAATGACCAGTACATTAGCCAATGTAGATGAAGGAGTCTTCAATAGGTCTTGCCATGCTCGAAGCAACATTTGGAAAAACCGCATTAGTCAGTTACCTCAGAACTTTGATAAACCTGACTGATTTGACCTTCTTGTAATTCAATCACCGGGCAAGAAAAACGTTTTAATTGACGGTTATCATGTGTGGCAATGATTGCGGTTATTCCTACTTGGTTAAATGCTGCAAATAAATCAGTTATTTCATCTGACAAGGCAGCATCTAAATTGCCTGTTGGTTCATCGGCAAGTAATAATGCAGGCCTTGAAACAATCGCTCGAGCAATACCAACACGTTGGTGTTCACCGGCGGATAATTTGTCGGGGTATTGCTTGGCTTTGTGGAGCAAGCCTACTTTGTCTAGTGAAGCATTGACGCGTTTTTTGATTTCTTGCGGGTGGGTGCTACATATCTCTAATGGCATGGCTACATTTCGAAATACATTATATTCATTAATGAGAGTGTTCTCTTGAAACACCACTCCAATGTTGCGTCTGTGAAAAGGAATGTCGCGGCTTTTAAATGATGCAAGGTTACGATCATTAATGAGAATTTGGCCGGAAGTAGGGCGCTCAATCAATGAGATCAGTTTTAATAAAGTGCTTTTCCCTGCACCCGAATGCCCTGTGACAAAAACCATTTCCTCGTTTGGAATGGTGAACGAAACATCGTGAAGCGCTTGCCTAGTGCTTCCATAGTTTTTGTTCACATGGCTAAATTCAATTTTCATAAAGGGCTGTTTTATAATAGTTGCAGTAATGGAGACTTTTAGGCTTCTACGTCAGGTATCAATGCCTTTGAAAAATCCCCTGCTGAGAAAGCACGCAAGTCGTCAAAACTTTCACCAATACCAATGAAACGAATCGGCAGTTGATGTTCTCGAGACAGGCTGATAGCAACGCCACCTTTTGCGGAACCATCAAGTTTGGTTAAGCATAAACTATTTACGCCAACGGCATCTTTAAAATGCTTAAGCTGAGATAAGGCATTCTGCCCTGTAGTGGAATCTAGAACTTGCATAATTTCATGCGGTGTATCTTGGTCTATTTTCTTCAATACTCGGGTGACTTTGCCCAATTGATCCATGAGGTCGGTTTGCGTATGCAGGCGACCAGCAGTGTCGATGATTAATACATCAATGTTTCTTGCTAGCGCAGCATTAAAAGCATCATGGGCTACTGCAGCAGCATCGGCGCCGTGTGATTGATGGATAACCGGTATATCCAAACGCTTTCCCCATTCAACTAACTGCTCTGTTGCCGCGGCTCTAAATGTATCTGCTGCTGCAAGCATGACGTTCTTACCTTGTTTTTGAAAGTAACGTGCGATTTTTGCAGTTGTGGTTGTTTTGCCAACGCCATTAACGCCTACCATCATGATCACATAAGGCTTTAGGTTGAAGTCCCAAGACTTTTCGGCAATGGCTAATTCAGCACTCGCTTGTTCTTGCAAGCAGCTGACAATTGACTGAGCAGTTTTTAGTTTTTGCGTCTTTGAGGCTTTTCGTAATGCTTCAATCATGCTCATACTGGCTTCGACGCCGATATCTGCACTGATTAAGGTGTCTTCTAGGTCTTCGAAAATATCATCACTGAATTCGATGCCTGATGAGAATATTTTACTCAGACTGCCCAATAAGGAATTGCTGGATTTAGAAAGGCCACTATCGAGCGTCTTGTTTATTTCTTGCTCTTCGGTGTCTTTTTCTTGAGTATCTGTGTCCGTAACTGTTTCTAAAGTTGCTTCTTGAGTGATTTCTTCAGCAAGCTCATCAATAGTCTCAGTGCTTTCAGAGTTGATGACATTTAGCGATTCATTATTTATAGAACTCTCACTTGCCAACGTTTGCGAATCTATTTCTGTATCTGCAGTTGAGTTGATAGCCTCTATGTTGGAAGCCTCAGGGACACTCTCTGGCGTGCTTTCAACAGTTGTTTGCTTTGGTTTTTTTCTACGAAAAAAGAAACCCATATGGTTCAGCCTCGGTCAAGATGATATAAACTCAATATTGTATTGATTCATGGGCGTTTTTAATAGTGCTATGCTTGTTTTTAATGATAAGTGCTTATCGCATATTTTAAATTTCGACGCGTATCTTGAATTTCAAATAGTTGCTGGATGCTCTCATGGAGGCTTTCAGTGAAATGAATGTTGGTAAAAATGATCGGATATGCAGAATAAAAAAAACTCAAATCATTCAAAAAAAGGAGAGTTGCGAATCATTGGCGGCGAATGGCGTAGTCGTAAGTTGCTGGTGCCTGATGTGGCTGGTTTAAGGCCGACAACTGACCGGATTCGAGAAACAGTATTCAATTGGTTGCAAGCTTACATAGTGAATAGTCAATGTTTGGATGTTTGTGCGGGTTCTGGAGCGCTAGGTTTTGAGGCATTATCCCGAGGTGCGAGTAAGGTCCATTTTATTGAAACTAACAAGCAAGCAATTCAAGCCATTGAGAAAAATGCGCATAATTTAGATGTAAATATTAATGATCAGGCGTTGATTGAACAGCAATCTGTACTCAAGTTTCTTGCTGAAAACATACATTCTCAACGTTTTGATATAGTGTTTGTTGATCCTCCGTTTGATTTGAATATGCATAAGGATATCTTTGCGGCATTAGAAAAAGGTCAATGGCTGACTGAAGATGCTTTGATTTATTGTGAGATGCCCAGAAAAGAGGATTTAGAATTGCCTCCTAAATGGGAGTGGTTTCGAGAAAAACGCAGTAAGAATGTCGCCTTTGGCTTAATTGCTGCGTAAGCAGGTTCCTGTTCAGGCAAGACTGTTTTATAATCAAGGCTGTTTTTTTACTAGATACTTGGAAAAGGTCGGCATTTTATGCGAAAAGCGATATATCCTGGAACTTTTGATCCAATGACAAATGGTCACTGGGATTTGATTGAACGTTCAAGTCAATTATTTGATCATGTTATTATAGGTGTTTCAGAAAGCCCGAAAAAAAATACGTTATTTTCATTGCAAGAACGTATTGATGTGGCAAAGGAAATTTCCAGTAGTCTTGATAATGTTACTGTTGAAGGTTTTGATGGCTTGCTGGTGGATTTCCTAGATAGCCAAAACTGCTTGGTAGTATTAAGAGGCTTACGTGCCTTGACCGATTTTGAATTTGAGTTTCACTTAGCTTCTGCGAATAGACGTTTGCGTCCTAATATTGAAACGATTTTCATGACGCCAGATGAATCAAATCACTTCATTTCTTCAACGATTGTTAAAGAAATTGCTCGTTATGGCGGTGATGTCAGTAGCTTTGTAGACCCGCGCGTTGAAGCAAAACTCAAAGCAAAATATCAAACATAAACCGATTATCAAGAATCTGAATTCTTATGGCTTTATATATTACTGATGAATGTATCAATTGTGACGTTTGCGAGCCTGAATGTCCGAATGATGCTATTTATCAAGGTGAGATCATTTATGAAATAAAGCCTTCTGCTTGCACGGAATGTGTTGGTCACTTTGATGAAACTCAATGTGTTGTGGTGTGTCCCGTAGATTGTATCTTTGTTGACCCTGAAAATACTGAAACTGAAAAGGAGCTAAAAGCAAAATATACTTTGCTGACGGGTGATGAATTAAAGTGATCCGCTATCTGAACTTAATCATAATAAAAAGGCGAACATTAAGTTCGCCTTTTTTTGTATATTTTGTTTCTAATGAAACTTAATTTTTGACCATCGAAGGTGACCAGAAAATCTTGTTACCATTTTTGCTTATTTTGATGAATTCCTTTGCAGACCAAGTCTTGCTTTGTTCTTGAAAATTTTCTCGAATGACGCGCAAGGTGACATTTTTAGCTTGTTCGAAGTCTATTGATTTTGAAATTTTAATAGGCGTTGGTCCTAAGAAAACCCAGTCAGAATC
This sequence comes from uncultured Arenicellaceae bacterium, assembly GCA_938002995.1. Taxonomy (GTDB): domain Bacteria; phylum Pseudomonadota; class Gammaproteobacteria; order Arenicellales; family Arenicellaceae; genus CALKZN01. Next base: position 43,228 of record CALKZN010000121.1, read on the forward strand.
CCTTCTATCGCTATATTCAATTTTTAGCAGGGCATACGCACCTAGTGGGTCAGAATAAATTGCTAGAGGAACATCCTTTCGTCCAGATGAGCCGCAGGCAACTAACAGCATCATCAGGGCCAGAGAAATAAGTGTTTTAACAGTAGAATTGATCATTGTATGTTTTTATTTTTTTTCTAAAAGGTTAAATTTTACTAACTGAACATTTTTTAAGGCAGCTTCTTGCGATTTATGACGCATACTTAACCAAAAAACAGCTGTTTTGGTGTAAAAACCATCTTTGCGAATTTGCAAAATCATTTGTTTTTTACGTTTGCTTGAATCTTTCCACCAAACGGTTAAGGGAGTAACTCCCAATAAACTGCCATCTTTATCATTGATGACTTCTGACCCTTCTGGGACTGAATTGATGTTGGCCGCACCATAGTAGGTCGAACAAGCGGTGCTTAAAGACATAAGTGCCACAATAAAAGTGACTCGGAAAAAATGCTTGAATCTATGCATGGAGAGAATAATGGTTATTAAGTAAGTTATTTGGCAATAAAGATAAATCTTTATAAGAAAGTGTTTTATAAAGGATAGTTGGTTCAGGTGCAAGTAAATGTGAATGATGGACATTTGTTTAAGATGACAATGTTTGCCAGCTGGCTGATATAATCGTCGCCATATCATTCATGATGTTTCCTATTAAACTTACTCAAGAACTAAATACTTGTGGCAACAAAACCAAGCAATAAAAAATCAACGACTAAGGCGATAAAAAAAGCGCCTGCTAAAGCAAAAGCTAAGTCGACTAATGTTGTCAAAAAAGGACAAAAAAAGCGCCCTATTTGGTCACTAAGCAAATGGTTGTTTTTTCGCGTAGGCGCAATTGTATTGATTGCCTTGATCGCGATCACTCTGTATTTAGATTTATTAGTCACTGGAAAGTTTGAAGGTAAAAAATGGGCATTACCAGCGCATGTTTATACCCGAGCAATGGATGTCTATGTAGGCCAGAATATTTCCACTGAAACGATAGTTTCAGAGCTAAAGGAACTTGGTTATCAAGCTAAAAGCACGTCTGATAATGTTGTTAGAGCAGGGCAATTTTCAGCCTCTGCTGGTGGAATAAATGTTTTCCAACGAGCATTTACTTTCTGGGATGGTGAACGTCAAGCGCGTAAAATAAGCATTTTTTGGCAAAACGGTTATATCTCTAACATTACTAGTCCTGAAGGGCGTTTAGATGCGGTTCGTGTAGAGCCGCGTTTGTTTGGCAGTGTTTCGCCTTTGAACCATGAAGATCGGACACTAATCACACTAGAAGATACGCCCCAGGAATTGATTGATGCTTTGTTAGTTATGGAAGATCGTAAATTTTATCGGCATTGGGGTGTTGATCCTCTAGGAATTGCCCGAGCAATGGTGAGCAACATAAAAGCAGGTCGGACTGTCCAAGGTGGCAGTACATTGACTCAGCAATTGATTAAGAATTATTTTCTGACTTCAGAGCGAACTATTCGTCGTAAGCTGACTGAAATGATTATGGCTTTATTATTGGAGTTTCATTACTCCAAAGAAGAAATATTGCAGGCGTATTTGAATGAAGTGAATTTGGGCCAATCTGGAAATAGGGCTATTCATGGCTTTGGTTTGGGTAGCCAATTCTTATTTGGTCGACCTTTGGCTGAGCTTGAGTTACATCAACAAGCAACATTAGCAGGCATGGTGAAAGGGCCGTCTTCGTATAATCCAATTAGAAATCCAGAACGCGCTAAAAAACGACGCGATTTAGTGTTAGACGTCATGGCACAACAAGGCTTGATTGAGCAATCGTTGGCAGGTGAGCAGAAAAAACAAGCATTAATGACAGTTGGCACACGCAAAAATCAAACCTCTAGAAGTTATCCAGCGTTTACTGATTTTGTGCGTGATCAACTGCTTGAACGTTATCAATCACAAGACTTAAATGATGTTGGTTTGAGTATTTATACAACCCTAGATCCTCGTGCCCAATCTCGACTCGATCAGGCTATTGATAACACTTTAGGGCAACTGAATAAAGCTTATCCAAAACAAGATGGGAAGATTCAAGTTGCGGCTATTTCAGTGCGAACAGATAATGGCGAAGTCTTGGCAATTTCGGGCGGTAACGATGTGGTTTCAGGCGGCTTTAATCGAGCATTGAATGCAAAGAGGCCGATAGGTTCGCTGGTCAAGCCTTTTGTGTTGCTTGCAGCCTTGCAACAAAAACCAGATCAATATCAGCTGAATAGTTTTATTGTCGATGATCAAGTGACGATCTCACAAAAAGGTAGTAAAGATTGGATTCCACAGAACTATGACAAAGTATTTCATGGTGATGTAATGCTCTTAGATGCTTTCGCCAAATCATATAATATTCCATTTGTTAAGCTAGGCATGGATGTTGGTTTAGATGCAGTGACAGAATTATTAAAAGACTATGGGCTCTCTGAACGACCAAGAAAATTGCCATCTATATTGCTCGGGGCTTTGGAATTATCTCCTCTAGAAGTGTCACAACTTTATTTGACCTTGGCTTCAGGTGGCTTTCAAACGCCACTTAGCGGCGTGAATTTTGTATTGGACGCTGACGGTCAACCGTTGGAAGCCTATGAGCTTAAAATTGAACAAGTGTCTCAAGGGCAATCAAACAATCTGGTTACTCATGGCATGCAAGAGGTAATGCGTTCAGGTACGGCGGCTGGGATTAATCGAAGTTTTCCTGCTGAATTGGGCTTAGCAGGCAAAACAGGTACTACAGATGATTTTAAGGATTCATGGTTTGCAGGTTTTAGTGCTGACGTGTTAACTGTGGTTTGGGTAGGGCGTGATGATAATAAGCCAGTAGGTTTGACTGGCGGTAAAGGTGCGGGACAGGTTTGGAAAAACTATATGTCAAAGATGAAACTATTGCCGCTTGATCCTTTACTGACAGCAGATGTGCAATATGTAGAGTCTCCGACATTAAGTCAGCTGGATAAATCTGTGCTTGAATATGACTGTGTGGTTTCCAGATCAATACCAGTGATTGTGCAAACTGAGAATACGGTTTCATGTGAGGAAGAAGGTTTTGAGGCATGGCATTCTGATGGTGGATTTGGGCGTGGACCGAAAAGGCGCGCAACAAATCAAATACAACGTTTCTTGGATAGTCTTTTCAATTAAGGCACAATAAGGATTTAAGCCAACTTACGAATGTTATGAACCATTTACGTACGACATTAATTATTTTATCTACTGCCATTATTAGTGCCTGCGCTAGCAGTGGAGCACCGGTTAAAGATTCCAGTACTACTGTGCAAGTAGATGGCTCTAAGTATCCAAATGCAGATCAATCTTCTGAAGGACTTCAAGGCCAACCATTACGCCCTTCAGATTCGATCGGTGGCGAAGCATTGTCTGCAAAACGTTCAACGCCACCAGTTGTAGCCAAATTATTGCGACAATCAGAACAGGCAGGAGCACAAAAAGATTGGCCTAGAGCAGAAACATATCTACAACGCGCTTTGCGAATTTCACCCAAAAATGCTTTGTTATGGAATCGTATGGCTGATGCAAAGTTACAGCAGGGTAAAAATGCTCAAGCGATCCAATTCGCCAGTAAATCAAACGCGATGTCTGCAGATGTTAATTTACGTCAACGCAATGAAGCAATTATTGCTGCTGCGCGTTAATAAAAATAAACAATCACAGTGGGTGGAACGCTTATAAAGACTATGCTTTGCTGTAAAAGGACTAGCAAGGCTCTGATTTTAGTATTACCATTCAATTAAAGCTGTAGGGGGCCTTAAAAAGTATTCCATTTATAGGCATAACTTGCCAGTTATGCCCAAGCCTCCAAGTAAAGAAATAGTTAGAAAAATGTACCTTAGCAGTACATTAATAAAGCAATGATATCCAAAATTCAATCGAGTACATTATGAACACATCAGAGTTAATTTGGTTCAATGGTGAAATGATCCCTTGGGAAAACGCAACAGTCCATGTAATGAGTCATGCTATTCATTATGGTTCAAGTGTATTTGAAGGTATCCGAGCATACGACACACCAAATGGTACCGCTATTTTTCGTTTGAATGATCACACGAAACGTTTCTTTGACTCTGCCAAAATTTACCGTATGGAAATTCCTTATACCTTTGAGGAAATTAATCAAGCGACTAAAGATGCTGTTGTTAAAAATGGTTTAAAAGCTGCCTATATTCGACCAGCTGCGTTTATTGGTAATGTGGGTTTGGGTTTGAACCCAAGTTCACACGTGGCTGAAGTGATGATTGCTGCTATTCAAATGGGCACTTATCTTGGTGAAGAAGGTTTGACCAATGGTATTGATGCAGCCGTGACTTCATGGAATCGAGTTGCGCCAAACACATTACCTGCGGGTTCTAAAGCTGGTGGTAATTACTTGTCTTCTCAATTAATTTCAGGCGAAGCTAAGCGCCATGGCTATGATGAAGGTATTGGTCTTGATGTAAATGGCCAAATTTCTGAAGGTGCGGGTGAAAATATTTTTATCATTCGTAATGGCATTATTTCAACACCGCCTTCTGCGGCTAGTCTTTTACCAGGTTTGACACGTGATTCAATGATGATATTTGCTCGTGATGCGGGCTATGAAGTTCGTGAAGAAGCATTGGCTCGCGAAGCCTTATATCTCGCTGATGAAGTTTTCATGACGGGTACTGCTGCTGAAGTCACTCCTATTCGTTCCGTAGACCAAATAGAAATTGGCGCAGGTACACGTGGACCGATTACAGAAGAATTACAATCTATGTTTTTTGGCCTCTTTGATGGTACAACCGAAGATAAATACAACTGGTTGGATTTAGTTAATAGTTAATCAAATTTGACGAATAAAAAACATGCAAGCCTTCGTGTAAAAAACAAGCAGCTTGTCGTAATCAGTTTCTGACTGAATCGGAATTTCATGAAAGACCAATACAATCCTCAAGATATCGAATTGCGCATCCAACAGCATTGGTCTGAAGATCAAACTTTTGTTGTTAGTGAAGATACGAGCAAAGAAAAATATTATTGCCTAGCGATGTTTCCTTACCCATCCGGTAAGTTGCATATGGGCCATGTTCGTAACTACACCATTGGTGATGTTATTAGTCGTTACCAGCGAATGTTAGGTAAAAATGTCATGCAACCGATGGGTTGGGATGCATTTGGCTTGCCTGCGGAGAACGCGGCTATTCAACATCAAGTCCCTCCTGCGGATTGGACGGATGACAATATTGATAATATGCGTAGTCAATTAACAAGACTAGGCTTTGGCTATGATTGGACGCGAGAATTAGCAACATGTAAGCCAAACTACTATAAATGGGAACAATGGTTTTTCACTAAACTTTATGAAAAAGGCATTGTCTATAAAGCTGAGTCTGAAGTGAACTGGGATCCTGTTGATCAAACGGTTCTTGCTAATGAGCAAGTGATTGATGGTCGTGGTTGGCGTTCTGGCGCTTTGGTTGAGAAACGTAAGATTCCTCAGTGGTTTTTGAAAATCACTGACTATGCTGAAGAATTGCTTAGTGATTTAGATGGTTTGGACGGCTGGCCTGATGCCGTGCGAACGATGCAACGTAATTGGATTGGCCGCTCCGAAGGCGTGCAAGCGACGTTTGCATTGACTGAGCCACAAGCGGGTTTGGAAAATCTTTCGATTTACACGACCAGACCGGACACCATTATGGGTGTGACTTATTTGGCTGTAGCGGCTGAACATCCATTGGCATTGTTACTAGCTGAGTCGAACGATACTGTGGCTAATTTTATTAAAGAATGCCGCCAAAGTTCCACTGCAGAAGCAGATATAGAAACGATGGAGAAGAAGGGCCTCGATCTAGGCATTAACTGCATTCACCCAATCACTGGTGAAGAAATACGTATTTTTTGCGCTAATTTCGTGTTGATGGGATACGGCACTGGTGCAGTTATGGCGGTTCCTGCTCATGATCAACGTGATTACGAGTTTGCTAATAAATATGGCATTGATATTAAGCCTGTTATTTATCCTAGTGATGGTTCTGAGTTAGATATTAGCGAGACGGCTTATTTGGAATATGGAGTTTTGAAAAATTCAGGTGAATTTGATGACTTAAGTTCTGATGATGCAAAAAAGGTTATTGCAGATTGGTTTGTTGAAAAAGGTTTGGGCGAAAAACAGGTTAACTATCGCTTACGCGATTGGGGTGTTTCTCGCCAACGTTATTGGGGCTGTCCGATTCCTATGGAATATGATGCCGATGGCAACGAAAAGCCTGCCCAATCCTTTCCAGTAGAATTACCGACTGACGTAGAGGTAAAAGGAGATGGTTCACCGTTGAAACGCATGCCTGAATTTTACGAAATTCAGGATGCCACAAATGGAACCGTTCGCCGAGAAACTGACACCTTTGACACATTCTTCGAATCATCATGGTATTACGCACGTTTTTGTTGCCCAGATAATGAAGAAAAAATGTTGGATGATCGGGCCAAGTATTGGCTGCCTGTTGATCAATATATCGGCGGTATAGAGCATGCTATCTTGCACCTCTTATATGCACGATTTTTTAATAAATTGATGCGTGATGAAGGTTTGATCGACAATGATGAACCATTTAAAAATTTATTGACGCAAGGCATGGTGTTGGCTGAAACCTATTACCGTGAAGACAGTTCTGGTAAAAAAGTGTTTTATAATCCTGCAGATGTGGAGCTCGAAAAAGACGATAAAGGTGCAGTGATAAAAGCCATTCTGATTGCAGATGGTAAGCCAGTTGTCAGTGGTGGCATGGAAAAGATGTCGAAGTCGAAGAATAATGGCATTGATCCGCAAACCATGATTAATAAATATGGATCGGACACTGTACGTTTATTCACTATGTTTGCAGCACCTCCAGAACAGTCTTTAGAATGGAATGACGATGCTATTGCTGGTTGTGCAAGATTTTTACGCCGAGTTTGGGCTTTATATGTTAAACATTCTGAAATTTTACAAAAACACGATTGGCAAGTCTTACAAGGTCAGAAGTTTGATAATAAAGCATTGCAAGAGATGCGTTTGAAAACGCACGAAATTATCAAAAAAACCAAATTTGATTTTGAAAGAAACCACTTTAATACAGTGGTTGCAGGTGCTATGGAGTTAACTAATAGCATTGAAAAGATTGACTGGCCTGCTTGTAATGATGATGAACAACTAGTGCTAGTGGAAGCTTGTACTGTTTTGCTGAAGATGTTGTCACCGATAACGCCACATATTACGCAAGAAATTTGGCAAGAATTCGGTGGAGTAGGCGAAATCCTAGATGGTGGCTGGTTAACGGTTGATGAAACAGCATTAATTAAAGATGAAATTAAATATGTCGTGCAAGTTAACGGTAAATTGCGCGATGAAATCAATGTTCCGGCAACTCTATCTAAAGATGAAATTGAAGCCCAAGCAATGGCTTCTGATGGGGTTGAACGACATATTGATGGCTTGACGGTCAGAAAAGTGATCGTTGTTCCAAATCGCCTAGTGAATATTGTTGCTAATTAATTGTGGAACATAGCTGCTTTCGTATAAACTAAAGCCCGTCTCTTGTATAAAACGTTATAAAAATAAAGGTGCTTTCAATGCGTCAATTTTCACGCCATTTCTCAAAAACAATTGTTGTTTTAATGTTATCTCTTGTTGTTACAGCCTGCGGTTTCCATTTGCGTGGTCAACTTCCGTTGCCTGAAGCTGTCAGCGTGATTTATATTGATGCTGACCGTAGTGATTTCACTCGAGAACTTGAAGATAGTTTACGAGGAGCGGGCGCTAAGCTGGTTGATGATCCGGCCCAAGCAAAAGCTATTTTGCAGATTGCGGATGAATATGCTGAGCGAGAAGCCTTAACATTGAATACCGATGGTAGAGCAACTTCATATAAACTTTTTTATACTGTTGAATATTTACTGGCCAATGGGAAACAAGAATTATTGAAAGAAGGCAGGGTTGAAGAGCAACGCCAATATAGTTTTGATTCTGGTCAAGCCGGTCGTCAAGAAAGGGAAGAAGAAGAGTTGCTTGAAGAAATGTATAAAGAACTAGCGCTTAAGCTTGTTAGACAAATTGGGTCTCTTTAAGCTGGTTTTTGAATCTGATTTTTTTGAATTAATGTAGGGTGGCAGTGGGCAATAGCTGTGAAAAAAATAGTAATAGATACTGTCCGTTGATATGCGCATAGTTGCCGAACAACTTGCGCAGCAACTGAGTAAGCAAACGCCAAAAGTTCTGTTGCTCAATGGAAATGAAATTTTATTAGTCGAAGAAACCTTAGATCAAATAAGGGCTCATTATCGTCAACAAAACTTTATCGAACGGCTCAGTTATTCAGTTGATGCTAGCTTTGATTGGAATCAATTAGCCGAATCTGGCCAAAATATGTCTTTATTCAGTGAGTCTCGACTATTAGAGATTCGCATGCCAAGTGGCAAACCTGGCACTAAAGGTGCTAAATTTTTTAAGGAACTGACCGAGAATATCGCTTTTGGTGATGAAGCTGATGCCTATATTGTCATCACTGAGGGTTTGAGCAAACAACAACGTTCGGCCAAATGGGTTGGTATGATTGAGTCCGCTGGCTTGTTGGTTGATACCTACGAAGTTAAAGCTGAACAACTTCCAGGTTGGTTGAAGCATCGCTTTCAACATCGAGCGCTTCGCGTTGAAGCAGGCGTGATCGAAATTTTGGCTGCCGCAACAGAAGGAAATTTACTCGCAGCTGCTCAAATTATTGATCAACTATCTGTTCTATCTGAAGATGGCGGAGTCCCTCTAAGTCTTTTGAAACAAACCCTTGAAGATCAATCACGATTTACTGTGTATAGCTTCGTTGATAGTTGCTTACTTGGTATTGTTTCAGAAAGTATTCATCGCTTAGAACGCATTCGGATGGAAGCCGATAATGCCATTTTATTGCTGTGGTCTTTAGCGAAGGAAACGCGTGAGTTATTACGCATGTCACAAGATGTTGCTGCCGGGAGTCCAATACCCTCAGTCATGAAGCAATATCGCGTCTGGTCAACACGACAACGATTTGTGAGTGCGGCATTGAACCGCTTAAACAATCAAGCATTGCGAGATATTTTAAGCCGAATTGCTTTATTAGATGCTATGGCGAAAGGACAACGCCAAGGAGATATTTGGCATGAACTAGAAAAGCTTTGTTTAAGCTATTGTGGTATTGCAACATTGCCTGCTGTGGCGAATAATTCATAATATGAACGAAATCATGACAGTAAAGCAAATGCAAGCAACACTAGGTCAGCAGGCAGTTATTGCTGCAAAAGGATTGGCAAAAGCAAATACGCAAACAAAGAATGCGGCATTAAGCGCAATTGCAGAAAGTATCGAAAATTCTTCTGAGGAATTAAGGCTGGCTAATCAAAAGGATTTACAAGCTGGAAAAGAAAGAGGCCTTGAACCGGCCTTGCTTGATCGACTTGAGCTTAATGATAATGTGATTGCTGGTATGGTTGAAGGCGTTCGCCAAATTATTGCCTTACCAGATCCAGTGGGTTCAGTTGATGGTTTGAAATATTTACCTTCAGGAATTCAGCTGGGTAAAATGCGTGTTCCTTTAGGAGTGATTGGCATTATTTATGAATCTCGTCCAAATGTGACTATCGATGCTGCTGTACTGTGTCTGAAGTCGGGTAATGCGACGATTCTGCGCGGAGGTTCTGAAGCAATTCATTCAAACCTTGCTTTAGCAAAATGTATCCAAGCAGGCTTACAAAAAGTGGGTTTGTCAGAGCAATGTGTTCAAGTTGTAGAAACGACTGATCGAGCTGCTGTTGGCGCTTTAATTACGGATGACCAACATGTGGATGTCATTATTCCTCGTGGCGGCAAAAGTTTGATTGAGCGTATCAGTGCAGAAGCAACTGTGCCAGTTATCAAACATCTTGATGGAAACTGTCATGTTTATATTGATAAAGCGGCGGATGCTCAGAAAGCGCACGCTATTGCAATGAATGCAAAAACGCGCCGCTATGGTGTCTGTAATGCGATGGAAACATTGCTCGTGCACGCAGATATGGTTGATGCTGTTATGCCAGGTTTGATCAAAGCATATCAAGAAAAGGGCGTGGAATTACGCGGTTGTTCCCGCATGCAGGCGCATGATGCTAGTATTAAGACGGCACAAGAAGAAGATTGGGAGACCGAATATTTGGCACCAATATTGGCGATAAAGGTGGTTGATAGTTGTGATGAGGCGGTTGAGCACATTGCGCAATATAGCTCGGATCACACTGAAGCTATCGTCACTCAGGATGTCACTACTGCAGATAAATTTGTCCGTGAAGTGGATTCTAGTTCTGTTATCGTGAATGCGTCTACTGGTTTTGCCGATGGCTTTGAATATGGTCTTGGTGCCGAAATTGGTATCAGTACTGATCGACTGCATGTTCGTGGTCCGGTTGGATTAGAAGGCTTAACGACGCAAAAATGGGTTGTTTATGGTGATGGCCATATTCGGCCTTAATATTGAAAAAATGTTGGAAACGTATGATAAAACAAAACAAGAGGTCGTGTTCTGACTTCTGAGACTATCAATAAACCATCTTCAAGACAGGGTCTGCGCCAGACGATTGCTTTGTTTGGTGGAACGTTTGACCCCATTCACCTTGGCCATATACAAACTGTGGCTGCTTTGCAAAAAGACCTTAAGATTGATCAAATTCGTTGGGTGCTCAGTGCTCAACCACCGCATCGAGAACAACCACAAGCATCTATTGAGCAGCGCTTAAGTATGTTGGAAATCGCATTGGTCGATTTTCCCAATATGGTCAGTGATGATATTGAGGTTCGCAGGGATAAGGCCTCCTATACTATCGACACATTGATACATTTCAGGCAAAGCTATCCTGAAGCCAGTATTAATCTCATTGTTGGTAGTGACATTATGGCGTCTTTTAATAGCTGGCATAGGTATGAAGAAATACTAAATGTCGCAAATATCATTGTTATGCATCGCGCGGGTTACCCCAATGACATTAATCCTGTTTTACAAGATGCAATTACTGAGGACTGGTCAGAGGTGATAAAAACTGCATTTGGCAACGTTTTCGTGTATGCTGCGCCGCCAGTGCCAATCTCGGCTACTCAAATACGAAAAGCCATCGCGAAAGCAAGCGATGTGCAAGATTCTTTGAATCCAGACGTTTATGAGTTTATCCAGCAGAATCATTTATATGTTTCTGCTAAATCCCCTGAAAAGCAAACTGAAACCCATGAGAATATTATGATTGAAAGCCCCGTACAGGCTGATTTTTCAGCTGCACCTATCCAGTTCGACAGTGAGCAACAAGTCCAAATGATTGTTGAGTCATTAGAGGACAATAAAGCACTTGATATTAAAGTGTTGAATATTTCTGAAGTTGCCAGCTTCGCTGACTATATGGTTGTTGCAACAGGCACATCAAGTACACACTTACGTGCTATTTCTGGCAATACTGTTCGTGAATTAAGCCGTAAAGGCTTAAAGTCGATCGGTGAAGAAGGTCTTGACTCTAATGAGTGGGTCTTAGCTGACTTTGGAGATGTTGTTGTCCATGTCATGCGCCAAGAAGTACGAGAATTATATGACTTAGAAAAACTTTGGGACCCTGAAGTTCGTAAAGCTCTGGCTGAAGAAAGCAAAAAATCTTAACTTAAAAAGAACCAAACAGCCATAAAGGCATTGGAACTTAATTACGAAGTTTAGAGTTAACGACAATAAAGGTTTATGAAAGTTTCGTTGATAGCTGTCGGTACAAAGATGCCGAAATGGGTGACAACTGCTTTTGAAGAATATCAAAAACGGTTACCCAAGCAATGCAGTCTAGAGCTTATTGAGATTGCGG
>CALKZN010000122.1 GCA_938002995.1 uncultured Arenicellaceae bacterium
TAGCACTCGTCTGCCGTTGTTACGTAAGCCAACGCCTGGGTCATCGAGACGAACTTGTGGGTTGGTCGCGACCATATCGACCTGAGGGCCCATTTTGATCTTCACACCAGATTCAGCAGGTTTCATATTGCTATGATCCATCCCCTCCATGCCTTCCATCCCGTCCATGCTGCCGTGATCCATTCCCATGTCATTCATGGTTAGGGTTGGCATTTCGTCCATTGCTGGAACAGCAGCTCGTTGATTGGCAGTGCTAGTAAGAGTACCCAGCGCATAGCCTGAGCGATCAATAGCTTGCGAGAAGATGGTGTACGCACCCGCCTTGGGTTCAACGATCACATCATAGGTTTCAGCCACACCAATCCGGAATTCTTCTATGCCTTTAACAGGCCGGATATCCTGCCCATCCGAGGAAACCACTTCCATCTTCAAACCTGGAATACGAACATCAAAGAAAGTCATTGCAGAGCCGTTGATAAAGCGTAGGCGCACACGCTCACCGGGCTTGAAGAGTCCTTCCCAGCCACCTCTAGGTGTCTTACCATTGGTCAAAAAGCTGTAGGTGCGACCGGTAACATCTGAAATGTCACGATCACTCATGCGCATTTCATTCCACATCTTGCGACCGTCAACCGCTTTTTCGAAGCCTTTGGCCGCAGCTTCTTTAGTGAAATCGCTCAATACCCGTTCACGAGTATTATAGTAATGACTCAGCTTTTTTAGCTTAGCGTAGATTTGTTCCGGACTTTCATCAGACCAGTCTGATAATAGGATGATATGATCGCGGTCATACTTAACGACATCCGTTTCACGCGGATCGATGATGATTGAACCATACAGCCCCGTTTGCTCTTGATAACCAGAGTGACTGTGATACCAATAGGTGCCACTTTGATTGACTTTGAATTGATATTTAAATGAACTACCTGGCTTGATTGCACTGAAATTCAATCCAGGAACACCATCCATTTCATTTGGCAAAATAATGCCATGCCAATGAATAGAGCTATCTTCCGCAAGATTGTTGCTCACATTGAGCGAGACTGTATCTCCCTCTTTCCAACGTAAAATAGGCGCTGGCAATGAACCATTGATAGTCGTTGCTTGACGTACTTTCCCAGTAAAGTTCGCTGGTGAATAGCCAATATTTAAATTGAAATTTTCGCCTCGAAGCGTATTTTGAAGTGTTATTTTAGGTGTTGACTGACGTGTCGCATGTATAAGACCGCTTGAACCCAGCATGCCTAAAGCAGTTGCAGTGGTCAAACCAGTAACAAATCGCCGCCTTGATTCAGAAAAATCGGAAGAATTCATATTTCTTCTCCTAATTAAATTGTTTTCAAAAATGTGCTGTTTATATAATTAGTATTAGTACAAATTTTTGTACTAATACAGCTCATCAAATCGTTTTTGAATGTTTAGAATAATTTAAATTTTGGAGGTGGAGAAGTGATATCTGAATGGAGAGAATAATAACTAGCGTCTAAAGAAGTGATTATTCCATTTAGATGATTATCATGAAGAAGAGTGTAGAAACTGTATGAAATAGCCACAGCAGCCAAACAATGATCCAAGCATGACTGCATATCATGATCCATCATTGACGAACCTTGATTCATTGAAGCCTTATGACTACTTTCGTCGATGTTTGTATGAGTTGCATGTTCATTGCTGTTCACAGATTGACCGTTGTGAATCATCTGGTTTTCTGAATACATTACATGCGGCTGGCTAGTATCCATTGAAGCATTCATCAAAAAAATCATGCCATGAGCGGAACCCACATACATCAACAAACTGAAGACAACAAATAGCCTTCGGTATTTTTTTTGGCAAATTATTCGAAGAATATTCTTCATGAAATATTAAATATCCATTTAACCTAGTTTATTACAAGACTCTATTCTACAACTTAGAGTCAGGTCTATGTAAAGCAGAAATAGAAAATAAACTTTTAATATGATAATAAGTTCTATGTGGTCGAAATTTTATGCTCCATGAATGCCCGCTTTGAGTACAGGCTGTGTAAAAACTCAAAAATGGCCTTCTTATTTGAGATTTAAGCATCAAAAAAACACAATCAATACATCGGGATTACCTTGATCGTTCAAAACAACTCGAAAGTAGCCTAATTACCTTAAAGCATTGTTTTACAGTCTACTCTCGATCATTTTTAAAGTTTAATTTTTACACAGTTTGAGTATGATTCTGCCTTTTTTAAAAGTAAAATCTCGTTGTCAAACTTCCTCTAAACTCGATTTTTATAACGCCAGATTAAGTTCAAGTTTTTACAACTACTCTATCGTCACTATCAAATCATCAGAAACGCTTTCCAACAGTGCTTGTAATTTATTCACCGTAAAACGCTTTGGTAGCGAGACTTGTATTTCAGCTCTAAAGAGTTCATAGCCAGCCATAGATGCACTCGCACACTCAGAGCTAAGCTTTTCAACATTGACTCCTTTTTCAGCCAAGGCTGAAGAAATTTCATCAATGATTCCGTCTCTATCATTCGCTTCAACAATAATTGATGCCGGCTTACCTTCAAATTCATTTTCCTCATTAAATGAATGAATTTTGACAGTAATCCCTTCTGATACAATCTCTGATAATGCTTTTTTAAAATCATTCAATTGACGATCAGGAATTTTCACTGACACGATTCCAGCAAATTGACCTCCTAAACGAGACAAACTTGCTTCCAACCAACTTCCTTGGTTGGATAACACAATATCTGAAACAGTTTTCACAATTCCTGGCCTGTCTTTGGCCATGACTGTCAAAATATAACCACTATTATTCATATCTCACTACCCTGTTTGATTGACTATATTGCTATAAAAAAATCACGAAATCAAAGCAATTGCTTGCGCAGCAATTCCTTCACCTCGCCCCTCAAAACCTAGTTTCTCTGTGGTAGTTGCCTTAATATTGACTTGGCTTATATCAACATTCAAATCTTCTGCAATTGTTTGACGCATCTGGGCGACATAAGGCGACAACTTTGGTTTCTGCGCTACTATTGTAGCATCAAGGTTCATAATATCATGCGAGCCTTGATTCAATAAATCACTCACCGCGCGTAATAGAACTCGACTATCAACGCCACTAAATTTCTTATCAGTATCCGGAAAATGTTGGCCAATATCACCTAATGCTGCTGCGCCAAGTAACGCATCGCAAATCGCATGCAAAAGAACATCTGCGTCAGAATGACCTGCCAAACCTTTATCATAAGGCACATGAACGCCGCCTAAAATAAGAGGTCTGCCTTCAACCAATTGATGTACATCATAACCTTGGCCAATACGCATTTCACACCTCAATCATCATCGTCAGTCACTACATCAATAGCCGCGCCAACCACCTTAAATGGTATTTTGGCCACTTCTATAGTGACATCTACAACCTCTCCAACTATTGTTCCTACACAGGCAGTTGTCATCGAGAACATGCACACTAAAAATAGAACTCTTATCCTTTTCATAATAAAACAGCTTGATGGAAAGCTGGTTGTTAGTAAAATTCAATCGTATCACCCTTAAGGTGAAACTTCGCTAAGAATCATTATCAATTTACTTACAAACATTTTAAATTATGACTCTCGATAAACTTATTAACACCCTAAACACCACGCCTGAACTTATCAACTTTTCAGAGGTCATGACATTAATAGATCAACACTATGACTTTCATGAAACAGCCTTTAGCAATGGACAACAGAAAAATGCCAAAGGGGAAAATTCGGGTTCATGCAAAATATTTAGCTTTGCTAAGCTTCACCAATTGAGTGAATCTCAAACCTTAGCCTTATTTGGAGAGTATTATCGAACAGACGTTTTACAAAACCCAGATGCTCAAGACCATCAAAATATTCGTGAATTTATGCAGCATGGCTATGCTGGCTTATCTTTTGAAGGCACAGCACTCTCCACAAAAAACATCGCATAAATAAATCTAATAAATTTATAGTCATGATATTATTAATCTATTTTTAAGATTATAAAACTGGCCATTAGCCTTAAATGAAAAATGTACCAACCCACGTTAAAACAACTTAAATATATTTGCGCTGTAGCTGATATTAAGCATTTCAGCAAAGCGGCAGATTCATGCTTCGTGTCTCAGTCAGCATTAAGTACAGGCATTAATGAATTAGAGCAAAATTTAGGTGTACAGATTTTTGAACGTCACAACAAACAAGTACTGATCACTCCTCTGGGTGAAGACTTAGTTGCTCGCGCACGTATTATTCTTACTCAAACAAGCGATCTAATGGCCATTGCGCAACAATCTGCCGAAGGTTTTATCCGGCAATTGCACATCGGTGTCATCCCGACAATTGCTCCTTTTATGCTTCCAAAGCTACTAGGTTTATTAAACGAGCATCATTCGCAGACGGATGTTCTTATTCGGGAAGATTTGAGTCAAAATCTCATAGAAATGCTTAATAAAGGAGAGATCGATGTTGCCTTGATGGCCTTGCCTTTTGCAACACAAGATTTTGTAACATATGAACTATTTGATGACCCTCTCTTATTAGCCTTACCAAAAAATCATAGCTTGGCTGGTAAGAAAAAAGTTAGTTTAGATGAACTCAAACAAGTCCCTATGCTGATTCTAGAAGACGGTCATTGTTTAAGAGATCATTCATTGAATGCCTGCTCATTTTCCATTAATGATATAGATGTTCCTTATCAAGCATCCAGTTTACACACCTTGATGAAGATGGTGAGTAATGGCATTGGCGGCACTCTTTTACCGAGAATGGCAGCTAATAGCGACCTTGTAAAAAGCAACGAAATTTCTATATGTGAAATTGATAAAACGAATATGAACAGAAAAATCGCATTAGTTTGGCGCCGAAATTACCCCAATAGTGAAGCGCTTAATCAATTAGCTGAATTAATTAATACGTGATCAATTAATAGACAAAAAGTGTTCCACCCATTCTATATCTTCTGGATAGGTAACCTTAATATTACTGCGTGAACTAGGCACAATCATCGGTTGATACCCTGATCTTTCTAGAGCGGAAGACTCGTCGGTGATTTCAAATTTATTTTCTAACGCCTTTTCCAAACATTCAAGCAACAATGCATAACGAAACATTTGCGGCGTCTGGGCAGCCCACAAATGCCGCCGATCTATCGTTTTCTCTATCGCTTTATCAGTTGAATATTTGATCGTATCAGCAAGAGGAACGGCTAAAATCCCTCCAACATCATGATCACCTACAGTGTCGATTAAATATTCTAATACTTGTTTGGTCACGCAAGGTCTGGCGGCATCATGCACCATGATCCAATCATCTGGTTTTGCTAAACCCGATAAAGCCTGTAATCCTGCTAAAACAGAATTTGCTCGCTCGGCACCACCATCAGCAATTGGTAGCAAACTGTCATGGTGAAAATCAAGTTCAGTCCAATATTGATCATTTGGAGATAAACATAGCTGAACCCCTGCAATGCCATCAAAATCTAGCAAGGACAATAATGTATGTTCGATCAGCGTTTTGCCCGCAACTTGCAGATATTGTTTTGGCTTATCAGACGCCATTCGAGCCCCAACTCCGGCAGCTGGCACCAAGGCCCAAATAGTATTTTTTTGCTCTTCTATGCTATCCATAAATGCAGGATAATCGACTCCTTTGAGTTTTGAAACATAAAGGCCTAAAAAAACAAGCAAGCATTCCGAAAAATATACCCCTTTCAGTCACTTCATTCGCTACAATTCCCAGCTTGTTTTCATTTACGTCAACGACTCGCAAAACACAAACTCTTAATAGCTTACATTTGAATTTGCACCAAGCATATGAATAAACCCTATTCTCCATTAACGCCTCCAAGATTGTTAAAAATAGGCCAAGCTAATTATTGGCAGCAATTACCTGGCAGCGCTGCCAGTCTGGCTATTCATGAATTGAGTAAACGCGAACAAGCACCGATTGTCATCATATGTGCCGAAGCGCAACATATGCACAAACTGGAACGCGAGCTATGTTTTTTTGGCTCTTTAGAAGAAGCTACAGAAGACTCTGTAGAAAATCCTTTGGGCAGTATTAATTCTATTTTGCGCTTTTCCGATTGGGAGTGTCTTCCTTATGATCGCTTCTCTCCACATCAAGATATTATTTCAGAAAGATTGCTCTCACTTTACTCACTGCCAAATATGTCTTCGGGTATCGTATTAACAACTGTTTCGGCTTTATCACACCAATTAGCACCTGTTGAGTATGTAAAAAATAATGCCCTCAATTTCAAAGTAGGCGACGAATTAGATACCTCGGAATTTACCAAACAACTGGTCAATGCAGGTTACTACGCTGTCTCTCAAGTGATGTCTCCAGGAGAATATGCGGTTCGTGGCGGTATCATCGATGTCTTCCCCTCAGGCACCAAACAACCTTTTCGCTTAGATTTGTTTGATACTGAAATAGAAAATATCAAATTATTTGACCCTGAAACTCAACGCTCGACCGAAGCCGTTGATTACATTCGTTTACTGCCTGCTAGGGAATTCCCTCTTGATAGTGATGGTATAGAAACATTTCGTCGGCACTTTCGAGAAACATTCGAAGGTGATGCTCAAAATACGGTGATTTACCCTGAAATCAGCAAGGGCATTGCGCCCGCAGGTTCCGAATATTATCTGCCTTTATTCTTTGAACACACCACCACACTGTTTGATTATTTACCTAAGAACACTATTTTCGTTCTCGAAGATGGCGTACAAAGTAAATTAGATACCTTTCAAAAAGAAACTATCCAACGTTATGACAGTTTAAAAAGTGATCTAGAATGGCCGCTACTTGATCCGAAATCTATCTTTGTTTCGCCAGATGATGTTCGAAAGAAATTCAAATCTTATCAAGTCGTTGAACTATTAGGACTTAATCTAGAAAACAAATCAAATATTCAACAGTTTGATTGCGCTGCACCATCGCAATTCCATATTCAGCCAAAAACAGAAGCGCCATATCAGCCATTTATCGACTACCTGAATGGCACCAGTATTACTAGCACTCAAAGCAAACCGGCACATACTCTAATTGCCGTTGAGTCACCTGGCAGACGTGAAGCCATGTTAGATTTGTTAAAAAAATATGATTTAAGCCCAAAAGTATATGTTCGTTGGCTTGATTTCCAATATCAACCGCAACGCTTGGGCATTATTGTTGCTGAGCTTGATAGCGGAATTAAACTCCCCAGTGCAGACCTAGAGATCATCACAGAATCACAACTGTATGGCGATCGAGTCTTCCAGCGCCGTCGTCGTTCGGCAAAAAATCGGGATCCAGATGCAATCATCCGATCATTGGCAGAGCTCAAAATCGGCGATGCTATCGTCCATGAAGATCATGGTGTTGGGCGTTATGCTGGCCTAGAAAATCATCGCGTTGACAATATCGACAATGAACTACTCGTCATTGAATATCATGGCGGTGATAAATTATTCATCCCCGTATTATCCTTAGAAGCTATCAGTCGTTATATCGGTGGCGGCCCGGAATCAGCACCATTACACAAACTAGGCACTGATGCATGGAATAAGGCACGACAAAAGGCACAAGAAAAGGCCTATGATGTCGCTGCCGAATTATTAGAAGTCCAAGCAATGCGTATGGCAAGACAAGGATTTTCATTCAATGAACCCGATGACAGTTACTCTGCCTTCAGTGCTGGTTTTAAATTCGAAGAAACTCCTGACCAAGAAAAAGTGATTGATGATGTCATTGATGACATGATCAATGCCAAACCAATGGATCGCCTCGTTTGCGGTGATGTAGGTTTTGGAAAAACTGAAATTGCTATGCGCGCTTGCTATATGGCGATTGCATCCAATAAACAAGTTGCCATTTTGGTGCCAACGACATTACTAGCGCAACAACATTATCAAAACCTTCAAGACCGTTTTGCTGATTGGCCAGTTCGCGTAGAGCTAGTCTCTCGATTTAGAAGTGCGAAAGAAACGACCGATGTACTACAAGGCTTAGACAGCGGACATGTAGATATTGTAGTTGGCACACATCGTCTCATTCAAAAAGACATTGAATTCAAACGCTTAGGCTTGGTGATTATCGATGAAGAACATCGTTTTGGTGTTAGGCAAAAAGAGCAATTAAAACAACTACGCAGCCAAGTTGATATCCTGACATTAACAGCAACACCTATTCCAAGAACATTAAATATTGCGCTGTCGGGCATGCGGGACATCTCTGTGATTGCCACACCTCCTAAGTCGCGTTTAGCGGTGAAAACCTTTGTGCGAGAGTGGAGTGATGCAGCAATCAAAGAAGCGTGTTTGCGCGAAATCCGTCGCGGTGGTCAGGTGTATTTCTTGCACAATGAAGTACGCACTATTCAAAAAATGCGCGAACAATTGCAAGCATTAATTCCTGAAGCCCGCATTGAAATTGGTCACGGTCAAATGAGTGAACGTGAACTTGAAAACACTATGCGTGATTTTTACCATCAACGCTTTAATGTTCTGTTGTGTACCACCATCATCGAAAGTGGCATTGATGTTCCCAGCGCTAATACCATCATTATTAACAAAGCCGATCGCTTTGGTTTAGCGCAACTCCATCAGATGCGCGGTCGAGTCGGTCGCTCTCATCATCAAGCTTATGCATATATGATCACGCCAGAACGTGCTGCTATGACTGATGATGCTTATAAACGCCTGACTGCAATCGAATCTTTAGACGAACTAGGTGCTGGCTTTGCTTTAGCTTCTCAAGACTTAGAAATTCGTGGCGCCGGAGAACTACTTGGCGAATCGCAAAGCGGTGGTATGGATCAAGTCGGATATTCTTTGTTTAATGAGTTTCTTGAGCAAGCGATAGCCCGCATCAAACGTGAAAAATCACAAACAACTGATAAACAATCCGCCAATGTTGCTGCCAATATTTATACTGATGTTAATTTACACCTAACCGCTCGCTTTCCTGATGATTATATTCCTGATGTGAATTTGCGTCTTACCATGTACAAACGTATTAGTAGCGCAACAACTGAAGAACAGCTTTATGAAATGCAGGTTGAGATTATTGATCGTTTTGGTTTACTGCCAGATGCCGTTAAAAACTTATTCGATATTGCCGTCTTAAAACTCAAACTCAGTGCGATGAATATCAAAAAAGTAGAAGTCGGCCCTGCTGGAGGAAAATTCGAATTGGATGAAAATCCAAATATAAACATTGCACGTCTGATGGAACTGATGAATACACATCCACAAGATTACTTAATGAAAGATTCGAATACATTTGTAGTCAAACGTGAAATGCCAGAAAATGAACAACGCTTTCATCTATTAAGACATGTTATTGAGGAACTGACGAATTAATGCTTTTCGTAAAACGCAAAAAACAAGTTCTAGCGAGGACTAATAACAATGTTGATGAAAAGTTACAACTAGCTGAGCTAGAAATACACGTTGTTCGCAGTCAACGAAAATCAATTAGTCTGCATATTAAGCCCGAAGGGATTATTTTGCGTGCGCCACTGTTTAGCCCCTCTATTGCCTTGAAAGCCTTTGCATTAAGCAAGATTGATTGGCTGAGAAAACACCACGCTCGAATACTGACACAACACATCAATCGCGAATATACCGATGGCGAAGTATGGCTATTGTTCGGCCAAAATATTACCTTAAGAACCATCAATGGAAGTTCATCAAATGTCACTTATCACTCAGAAGTAAAAGAGCTGACGGTGACCATAGGGCCTCGTGTCAAAAACATTCATGCTTTCGTGAAAAAAAAGGTAGATAGTTGGTATAAAAATATA
>CALKZN010000123.1 GCA_938002995.1 uncultured Arenicellaceae bacterium
GCGCACTAGTTTGCCACTCAGCGTCTCTGTTGGTTTGATATTAGCAAGAGCTTCACTCTCACCAAAGGCTTCGGCGTAGTCTGGCCTTTTTACAACAATACGCCTCATATTTGATTGCCATGCAGCAGCAAACAACTGCTCTGCATCATCATCGTGGCCAATCAATTCATGTAATACTTGCATAGACTTTCTAACTGCTGCTGACTTCTTCACTTTCGGCGGAAACATAGGATCTATATAAATACAGTCCACTAATGGAGTCTCATTACAACTTTTGTTTGTCAAAAACTCTATTGCATCACTTTTGACAAGCTCAGGCAAAGGCGCTTTGTTTATTTGCAACCAATCCGATTTTTTCAACTTGTCACAGGCTTCTGAAATAAACCCCTGCAGCAACCAATGTCTTTCCAATACTGTCACCGCATAGTTTTGCGAGCACATTAACAAGCTATCGCCTAACCATCCGCCCGTTGTATCAATCACTGTCTGAGTTTTACGTCCAATCGCTTGAGAAAATAATGTTTTTTTACTTGCGGGAAAAGAATGACCTTGCTGTTTGATAAAGCTTGAGATGTCTATTTGATGTTGTAGATATTTTGGTTTCTTCGCACTGGTTATTTGTTGAAACAATACTAAATTATCGGAATGAGCAGCGTAAGCAATCAAAAAATCATATGCTCCACTATCTATAATTTGCTGAAACTCTTCCTGTTCAAAAGCATCAAAAACACCTATTTTTGTCACATCAAACCAATGTAAGCATTTTTTTTCAATTGTAATTTTCATCAATTTCAATATCTCAATGATTCCCTTTAACGAAAAACAAAAAAAGAGTTGCTATAGCAACTCTTTCTTAATGGTAGTTTTATATAGTTCTAATCTGTTGTAACTGCAAAAAAATCTGCCTCAATTAAAGTATCCACATCAGCGTCATAGTCTACGTCAGATATGCCAAAACCAAATAAGCGCAAAAACTCAGCTTGATAAGCTTTGAAATCAGTCAAATCATGCAAATTTTCTTCAGTAACTTCTTGCCAAATTTTTTCAATTTTTTCTTGTAAGCCACGGCGTAACTCAAGCTCATCAACGCGAAAACGGCCAACATCATCAAGTCGAGGCTTATCCACATATAAACATTCAGCATACAAACGTGCCAACTGTTCTATACAACCTTCATGAGTGCCTTCAGATTTCATTTCTTTAAACAAAATAGATAAATACAACGGCATGACAGGAATCGCTGAACTCGCTTGTGTAACAACTGCTTTTAAAACCGATACTCGCGCTTCGCCGCCTAGAGCTGAAAGTTTTGCTGTTAATATTTCAGCGGAAGTATCTAAATCTTCTTTTGCTTTACCAATTGTTGCATCACCATAAATCGGCTTAGTTAACTGATCACCAATATAGGTATAAGCTGAAGTCTTACAGCCTTCAGCAAGTACACCTGCAGCACTCAATGCGTCAAGCCACATCTCCCAATCTTCGCCGCCCATTACCTTGATGGTATTGGCAATTTCTTCATCATTGGCAGCTTCAATCGTAATATCAGAAATTTTTTGCGTATCTGTATTTAAGTTCTTAGCGGTATACGATTTTCCAATGGGCTTTAAGGTCGAATTGAATGTTTCGCCTGTATTAGGATCTGTTCTTCTCGGAGAAGCCAAACTGTAGATAACTAAATCAACCTGCCCCATATCTGTTTTAATTTTTTCAATAACTTGCTGCTTACACTCATTTGAAAAAGCATCGCCATTAAAACTTTCTGAATACATGCCATCTGCTTTGGCGCGTGCATCAAATGCAGCTGCATTATAAAAACCTGCAGAAGCAGTTCTTTTTTCAGTCGGTGGTTTTTCAAAAAACACACCTAAAGTATTAGCACCATAACCATATGCAGCAGTGATACGTGAGGCCAATCCATAACCTGTTGATGAACCTACAATTAAGACATTCTTAGGTTTCCCGTTACCTTGAGGAAAGCTTTGCGACTTAATAAACGCAATCTGTTCTTCAACATTTTTTGCACAACCAACTGGGTGAGCGTTAGTACAAATAAATCCACGAACTTTAGGTTTGATAATCATAATATTACTAATGTGTTTTGTGAGTTTGTTATTCAATTATTTCTGACTAATTGACGTGTTTGTCATGTTTCCAGTCATATAAAGGTCTATTATAAAGTCTGTATGATTATTAGCTACATTTTTTAAAAATCAACTATTAATAACTACTGACAAAGAATTGTTTTCCACAGATTACATCTGATTTGACTAATCGGCATAATCCCCTAGACTCTCCATTCAAGTTTTAATTACTCAAATATTATTAAAATAATAAGCTTATGTTTAAATCTTTTTTTCCAAAACCAAAATTATTCTTTTTATCGGTACTAGCTTGGAGCATCATCTGTGTAGGATGTTGGTTTCTTTTTAACGAAAACATCGGCAAATTTTTAGGTTTCGACTTAAGCAATAAAGAACCAGTCATTGGTTTAGGCCATTTCTACAGCCAAACCTTCCTATTTTTTACCAGTTATTATTTTTCATCTATTATTATTTTTGCTCTATTTTGGTTTAGATACAGCCCTCATAAATGGCAAAATTGGTCGATACTTGGTTCAGGGTTTATTATGTTCTCAACCTATTTCTCTGTCCAAGTGTCTGTTGCTATTAACAATTGGCGTCGACCGTTTTTTGATGCTGTTCAAAATGCACTCAGCCCAGAAAAAAAAATCCCTGTTTCAGCTGAACAATTGTATGATTTAATTCTGATTTTTACTGAAATTGCACTTTTAGCAACAGTTGTTTATGTCATTACACGTTTTTTTGTTAGTCATTACGTGTTTCGATGGAGAACAGCAATGAATGATTATTATACTAGCCATTGGCAAAAACTACGTAACGTCGAAGGAGCATCACAACGCATCCAAGAAGATACTATGATTTTTGCAAAAATAACTGAAAGTTTAGGCGTCTCAATAGTTGATTCTGTAATGACTTTGTTTGCCTTTTTACCTCTTCTTTGGGGCTTATCAGTTCACGTAACAACGCTACCATTAGTTGGAGAGATTCCCGCGCCTTTATTCACTGCTATTATTTTTTGGTCATTATTTGGTACAGTGTTAATGATTGTTGTTGGTATCAAATTACCCGGATTAGAATTCAAAAATCAACGGGTTGAAGCTGCTTATCGGAAAGAACTAGTGTATGGCGAAGACCACGAAAACCGAGCAGACCCTTTAACCTTGAAAGAATTATTTAGTAATTTACGAAAAAACTACTTTAAACTGTATTTTCATTATTTGTATTTTAATGTCGTTCGAGGTTTATACCTTCAAGCAAACGGTGTTTTTGCATACTTCATATTGATTCCAACTATAGTGATAGGCAAAATCACCTTCGGCATATTGCAACAAATCACTAAT
Organism: uncultured Arenicellaceae bacterium; assembly: GCA_938002995.1. Taxonomy (GTDB): domain Bacteria; phylum Pseudomonadota; class Gammaproteobacteria; order Arenicellales; family Arenicellaceae; genus CALKZN01. Next base: position 3,425 of record CALKZN010000123.1, read on the forward strand.
GCCTTTAGTCAAGTAAGTAGCTCTTTTCAATACTTAATTTATTCTTGGCCTACTATTGTCGAATTGCTATCAGTGCACAAACGCTTAAAAGCATTTGAATCCACACTGAATGATGAAGAACTCTCTGAAATTGAACATGAAATCAACACCTAAGAATGT
>CALKZN010000124.1 GCA_938002995.1 uncultured Arenicellaceae bacterium
TGTTACTGATATTACAAAAAAAAGTGCCTCGTTACTCACTCGCAATAAACAAAAAATTACCATTACTCTTGAAAATAGTTCATGGGCTAAAAAACATATTTCTTCAGATGTTGTAGGGAGTTCCCCTACAAGCTTAAATAATTTACTGAAAATAACCGACGTTGTTTATGTTGAACCCGATAATAAAAACTCTGATTTATGGCAATTATCCCAACTACCTCAAGCACAAGGTGCACTGGTCTCGACAGAAGCAAAAACTGGCAAAATTATCGCATTAGCCGGTGGATTTGATTTTTATTTCAATAACTATAATCGTGTAACTCAAGCAAAACGGCAACCTGGATCAAGCCTGAAGCCTTTTATTTATGCTGCGGCTTTAGACAAAGGTTACTCTCCTTCCACAGTGATTAGCGGCGCTCCAATTGTTATTGAAGATATTTCTCAAGGTACTGTTTGGAGACCACAAAATTATGGTAAGAAGATTTACCCTCCAACACCACTGCGCGTCGCACTGGCCAAATCTATGAACCTTGTTTCAGTAAGATTGCTCCGCGCAATTGGGCTAGATTATGGACGGGAATATCTAAGCAAATTTGGACTAAATAAGGACCGATTAGCAAAATCATTATCACTAGCGCTTGGATCTGGTAATCTAACACCTTTAGAAGTGAACAGAGCTTATGGAGCTCTAGCAAATAGCGGTTATTTAGTTAGCGCAACAATAATTGATCGAATTGAATCGAGAGATGGACAGATTCTTTTTCAACAAGAATCACAAAAATTTTGCGATAAGTGTTTGGAAGTCACCAATAAAACTGCCCCAAGAATCATGCCAAAAAGAACAAATTACATCATCAATGATATGTTAAAGGATGTTGTAAGGTATGGCACAGCGAAAAAAGCTCAAGCGTTAGAACGCAGTGATCTAGCTGGAAAAACAGGAACAACTAATGACTATACCGATGCGTGGTTTAATGGCTATGGTGGCGGATTAGTTACTACTGCTTGGGTAGGCTTTGACACTCCACAAACCTTAGGTTACGCCGAGTCAGGCGGCCGCACTGCATTACCAATGTGGATTGATTTTATGAAAGTCGCACTTAAAGGGGTTCCAGAACAACATCTAGCTAAACCACAAGGAGTAAGGATTAACGACTCCTCTTCAGCAGATTTCCAAATTAAATCCGGAAATAATAACGCTATTAAGAACCCTAATTCCAACCCTTCTTTAAACCAAGCAGAAAGAGGCCAAAATCAAATAGAAAGGCCTAACTCTAGCAACTCTGAAAGCCTTTTTTAATAACATTAAAATTAGAAATTAATTAGAAAAAATTCATATTATTTTTTCTTTGTATTTTTCTCAAGCCATTTTCCGTTCTCATAATGCGCTTGCCAACCAGTCGCTTTACCTTCTTTTTCAGTCATTAAATATTGTTTCTTTTCTTTTCGACTAAAACGTATTTGACTCGGATTTCCATCTTCATCCTCAACTGGTCCAGAAAATAGAAACTTATATTTAGGATCAATTTGTTCTTTAAAAGGCAATATCTCTTTTAACAACGGTGGCCTAGTTTCACGATTTTTCGGAAATTGGCTTGCTGCTAAAAACATTCCTGCGGCACCATCACGTAAAACATAGTGATCATCCACTTTTATGCATTGTAAATCTGGCATTTGCACCGGATCCATTTTAGGAGGGGCTGCTTCTCCACTGCGTAATAGTTTTCTGGTATTTTTACAGTCTTCGCTAGTACAACCAAAATATTTGCCAAAACGACCTGACTTAAGCTGCATATCAGAACCACATTTATCACATTCTAAAACTGGTCCTTCATAACCTTTAATTTTAAAACTTCCTTTTTCAATTTCATAACCTGAACAATCTGGATTATTACCGCATACATGCAGTTTATGCTCTTTATCCATTAAGTAGCTATTCATCGCAATTGAACAAATTGGGCAACGGCGCTTTTCAAGCAACAATAATGATTCAACCTCACCCTCAACATCGTCTTCAGCATGCGCAACTTCATCGCCAGAAACCAAGTTCAGTGTTTCTTTACAACGTTCCTTAGGAGGCAATCCATAGCCTGAGCAACCTAGAAACACACCCGTACTAGCAGTACGAATTTGCATAGGCCTTGAACATTTGGCACAAGAATAATCAATTTCAGTGACTGAATTAGCTCTCATTGCGGCATCACTTTCGCCGCCAGCCACTTCCACCTTTTCAGAAAATCCCGAATAAAAATCATTCAATAGACCTTTCCAGTCTTTACTACCATTAGCCACTTCATCTAATGACTTTTCCATATTTGCAGTGAAATCATAATCCATCAAATCAGTAAAATTTTCATTTAAACGACCCGTTACAATTTCACCCATCTTTTCGGCATAAAATCGTTTATTTTCAAGGCGTACATAACCTCGATCTTGAATAGTTGAAATAATTGAAGCATACGTGGATGGACGACCGATGCCGCACTTTTCTAATTCTTTTACTAAGCTTGCTTCAGTAAATCGAGGTGCTGGCTTAGTAAAGTGTTGCGTCGGTTTTAATGCTTGCAATGACAATTGCTCACCAACAGCAATATCTGGCAAAATTTGTACTTCTTTATTTTTATCTGTCGCTACCGGCTGCACTCGTTGATAACCATCGAATTCCATCACTCGGCCAGTTGCCCGCAACTCGAACTCACCCGCTTTTACCACCAATCGTGAACTTTTAAATCTCGCTGGAACCATTTGACAAGCAACAAATTGTCGCCAAATCAATTCATAAAGCCTTTGCTGATCTCTCTCTAAGCTCGTTAAATGAGAGGACTGTATTGATACATCAGACGGCCGAATAGCTTCATGCGCTTCTTGCGCGTTTTTCTTACTACCATAAACATTCGCTGACTCAGGTAGGTATTTTTTACCATAACTTTTATCAATGAAAGTACGTGATTTACTTATTGCATCTTGGCTCAAATTTGTTGAATCCGTTCGCATGTAAGTAATATAGCCCGCTTCATATAAACGCTGAGCAAGCATCATTGTTTTTTTCACTGAAAAGCCTAATCGTCGGCTTCCAGCTTGTTGTAACGTTGAAGTGATGTAAGGTGCACTTGGTCGGCTAGACGTTGGCTTATCACTTCGTTCACTAACAAGAAAATCAGATTCCTTCAGCAAAGCTAAAGCAGCATCAGTTGCCTCTTTAGATTCAGGTCGAAATTCTTTTTCATTCTGTTTTTTAACATCAAGTGTTAATTGAATCTCCCCCGCTTGCTTGGAAGAGCTTACAGCCGCTTGCACATCCCAATACTCTTCTGGATTAAATATTTGAATTTCCCGTTCTCTTTCAACCAACAACTTCACAGCAACTGATTGAACACGCCCTGCAGACAATCCTCTTGCAATTTTCGCCCAAAGTAATGGCGACAACATAAAGCCTACTACCCTATCCAAGAATCGTCGCGCTTGTTGAGCATTAACACGGCTAATATCTAACTTAGCAGGTTTTGAAAAAGCCTCTTGAATAGCCGCTTCAGTAATTTCATTAAAAATTACTCGTTGAAAGCGGTCATCATCTCCACCAATCAGTTCACGCAAATGCCAAGCAATTGCTTCTCCCTCTCTATCCAAATCAGTTGCAAGATAAATTTTATCCGCATTTTTAGCTAATTTTTGTAGTTCTTTGACAACCTTTTCTTTCCCAGGCAAAACATGATAATCCGCTTGCCAGTCCTTCTCAGGATTAATGCCCATGCGACGAATTAATTGTTCTTTTGCCTTTTTAGCCTTGTGTTTCACCTTGGCTGCAGGTGCCATTTTTCGTGTTTTTGCTGCCTCAGCTGCCCGTTTTTTAGGATCAACAGGCTTCTTAGCTGCGCCACTAGTTGGCAAATCTCGAACATGACCGACACTAGATTTCACAATGAAATCTTTGCCTAGATATTTATTGATTGTTTTTGCTTTTGAAGGTGATTCGACAATTACGAGAGATTTACCCATGTATTTTTAATCCAGATAGTGAATGCGTTTAAACCACATTAGAATGCAACGACTTATAAATGAAAATCACGATCAAGGTCAAGCGTTTCTAATAAAACCACCTGAATTCAGGTCTAAAAATTGGTTTTTCCCACTAAAAAACGCTTTCAATGGGTATGCAAAACATTTTCACTAACCAAGGTTTCGGCCCACTCTAATTCTTGAGGTGAGTCGGTTTGATTACACAAAACCATCATAATTACCCATTTAGCATCATCCATATCAACGACATCAAATTCCAATGCCATGAGGCGATCTATCACTAATTCTCTAGTCGCTAAATCCAATATTCCTGCCTGTTCAAGACGTAAAATGAGTGACTGTACATCTACAGGTATTTGTAATTTCTCTTCTTGACTAAAAACACGATAACTAGAAACAGGCTGATAGGACTTAAGTGATTTGTCAAAACCTACGATCAATTCATCTAACCAAACAAAAGCTTGATCAATTTCCTTACGTTCAAATCCAACTTCCAACAATTCGCCAGTTAATTGTTGGTTGTTCAATTGAATCACACCATCGACTTGATCTGTCAAATAGTGTTCAAATAGATAGATCAGAATATCGATGAGATTCTCTTTCATTGTTAGCACCTTAATCTGTTAGTTGTGACTATGTAAATCGGACTAAGTTAATCGAAAGTAGGCTCCATTATGTGCCCGCGCTATCAATCCATCAAGCTCTAATTCCATTAATCTTTGCGATAGCTTTTGAAAATCCATCTTAGTTTGCACAGTTAATTCATCTATTGACGTTGCATCATAAGCAATTGCTGCCAACACTTTACAATCTACATTTTCTTTTTCTATATTCAATGGTGAAATCGAATTTATTTTTTGCAATAAAGGCAATTGTAATTCAAATAAAATATCATCAACACTTTGCGCTAAAACAGCGCCTTGTTGAATCAACCAATGACAGCCTGTTGATTGTGGGGACAACACAGAACCTGGTATTGCAAAAACCTCTTTTCCTTGCTCTATGGCCAATCTAGCCGTAATTAAGGAACCACTTCTTTTCGCTGCCTCAATTACCAATACACCTTCACTTAAGCCTGCAATAATTCGATTTCTGGCAGGGAAATTTTCACGCTTAGGAGGTGTTCCAATTGGAAATTCAGATATCAAGCAGCCATTATTTTCAACTAATTGCGCTAAATGTTCATGCTGCCTAGGATAGATAATATCCAACCCACAACCAGCAACTGCAATTGTTTGCCCATTAGATTCACAACACGCTTGATGTGCACTGGCATCAATACCTTTTGCAAGCCCACTTGTAATCGTTATTCCGGCACCAACCAACCCTTGAACGAAATTTTTTGTTATTTTTTTACCCATTGGAGTCTGCTGCCTACTACCGACAATGGCAATTTGAATCGTATTTAATACTTCAACACTGCCTCTAACAAACAAACCTAATGGTGCATCATCAAGTTGTTTTAAATGAAAAGGATATCTTTTATCAGTAAACGCCAGAAAGTTGTGGCGCTCTTGCCTAAGCCAAGACATATCTTTGCTAACATCCTCATTTATAGGTAATTTTTTAGTAGATAATTTTCTATTAAGGAGCATTTCCCAATCAGAATGTTGCAAGTTTATTGCATGACTACAATCCTTTAATTGAGAAACTACAATAAGCTTTTGCCTTGTTGATACTCCCCGCCAGCGTAGTAGCTTAAGGCATGCAGTCGTCTCTTCTAGGTCTTCTATATTTTGAATCATCGTAATCCTCCATGATCACAGTTTTAAATTTCATTGTTTTTTATATACGCCTCGCGTAAATCCTTTACATAAAAAAGCCTTAGACAGCATTCACTGTCTAAGGCATATATTACTGATAAAAATCAGTCAAATCTATAACTTAAATTTTGGATGAACCACTTTATCTCCAGGACTAAGTGGCCTTTCAGTATTGGTAACAATGGCATAACTAACTTTATCAAACACCCTAAATACCATTACCAGGCCAATTTCTTCAGCAGGTATAGTGAATTTTTCTTTGCTATTTAATGGATCAGCTTTCGTTTGTGTCTTAGACAACACTTTAAAAACTTGGCCTTGTTTAACTCCATCGCGAGCACCAAATGTAATCGCAATAACTCTATCTAAACGACCAATTTCCGGTGTCTTTTCAGCCGGTCGAAGAATATAACCTTCAAGCCTCTCATCATCATTAGATGATGGAAAGAAAAATGGAATACTTGCCGAATCATTCACAGGACGTAAGCGATCCAAAACAACTACTTCTTCGCGGCTAGATTTAATGGTGATTTTTGCTGGATCACCTGCTTTTGCTAACTTGGCGGTACCAATATCTAAAGCTTCAACGCCAAGAGGTTCTTTAGTTATAGGGTGAACAAAAGTTCGACCCTCACGAAAGATTTGATAATTTGCATTACTCGTTTCTTTTATCCGGCGAGCATACATTTGTTCATTTCCACCACCTAATAAACGATTATTAAAACCGTCAACAATATATGGCGCCGAATCGATTTCTTCTTGCGTAGTCACTAGCGGAGCAATTAAAAAAGGCTTCATTGCACGTGGCGAAATGGGTGGAATAGCGTTGTTAATATCTTCGGCCCTAATGGATGGTTTCAGTTTCACTGTTTCACGCTTTAGCGCACGCAAAACAGGCTTACCATCAACAAAAGTAAGCACCAAAACATCTCCAGGAAAAATTAAATCCGGATTTTGTATGTTTTGATTACCTTTCCAAAGTTCAGGCCAACGCCATGGTTCTTTCAAATATTGACCTGAAATACCCCATAAGGTGTCGCCTTTTTTAACTGAATATCGCTCTGGATAATCGTTCTTTAAAATTTCTGCAGCATAGCCCACAGAGCATATGGCACTCGTCAAAATGGTTAATAAACCAATTAAAATAACCTTTTTTGACACTTTAGCTAGACAACTCATTATAATTTGCTCCGATGTATTCTTAGTATTTGTCTATTTTGCAATAAATTAGCAGAAAATTCATCTAACTAATAGCGTTATTGCAGATAAAATAAGCAAAGTAGCTCTTAAATTGTTGAATTTACTGATTTGATAGCGTTATTTTCATTCATTTTTACCGATAAAACCATGGCTTTACGAACAGTTCTTGTATTTCCCGATAGTCGATTACGCAATATCGCCAAAAGAATCTCTCATTTTGATGACGAGTTATCTACGCTTGCAGCAGATATGGCAGAAACCATGTACGCTGAAAATGGCATTGGTCTAGCAGCAATACAAATTAATGAGCAAAAGCGAATCATTACTGTAGATGTTTCTGAGGATCAATCAGCGCTAATGACATTCGTTAACCCTGAAATCATAAACTCAAGTGGCAAACAAATATGTCAAGAAGGTTGCTTATCAGTGCCTGAAATTTATGCTGAAGTTACTCGAGCAGAGAAAATTACTGTTGAGGCGCAAAACATCAAAGGTGAAAAATTCACTCTCGAGGCTGACGATTTATTAGCCGTTTGTATTCAGCATGAAATTGATCACCTTGATGGTAAAGTTTTTGTTGACTATTTATCCCCTGCAAAGCGTCAACGCATACAGAAAAAAATGTTGAAACGAAAAACATGATAACCCACAACTTTTCTTACCTATAAAAATGCGTATTATATTTGCAGGCACCCCCGATTTTGCTGCCTATAGCCTTTCAGCATTATTAGAGGCAGGCCATGATGTAATCTGTGTTTACACTCAACCAGATAGAAAAACAGGTCGTGGGCAAAAGCTATCTCCTTCCCCGGTCAAAAGAATCGCAGTTAAGCACAATATTGATATCCGCCAACCTAGTTCATTAAAAAATAATGACGAAGAACACCAATATCTTAAAAGCTTAGATGCCGATCTTATGATCGTGGTTGCATATGGCATGTTGTTGCCACAAGCTGTGCTAGATATACCCCAAATAGCCTGCTTAAACATTCACGCATCATTGTTACCCCGTTGGCGTGGAGCAGCACCTATTCAACGAGCTATTGAAGCTGGCGATCAAAAAACCGGGGTTGGCATTATGTTGATGGAAGCAGGTCTGGATACTGGCCCAGTGTTATTTGAAGCAACGCTTGAGATAGAGAAA
>CALKZN010000125.1 GCA_938002995.1 uncultured Arenicellaceae bacterium
TCGTCGATTGACGATGGGTGAAATGTCTATTGAAGGCTCTGAAGGGACTATTCAGCTCAATGGTGATGCAGAAATTCTTTGTCGAGAACATGGAACTAATGCATGGTTGCAGTATAATTACGAATGGAACAACCAAGGATTTGGAGGTGATTGTGTTTATAGGTTACAACAACATGTAATTGATCATCTACTTGGACAAGGTCCTGTGTATAATAATGCTAGAGAGTATTTAAAAAATATTTATATAGAACACGCAATCTATCAATCGGCGGAAAAGGGGCAGTTAATATCTCTATGACTGGGGGAAACCATTTTTCGAATCAAGAGACTTTTTGGAATGAAAAAACAAGAAAAAATATCACTACCACATCAAGCCTATATGGAGATTAAACGAAGAATTTTAGATAACGAACTGTCTCCAAATGTGATTATGCTAGAAAAGGAACTAGCAGATTTATTGGGTATGAGTCGAACACCAGTGCGTGAAGCATTGATTCGCCTTTCAAATGAAGGCATGGTCGAAGTTAGACCTCGTCATGGAATGCGTGTTTTACCCTTATCTGCTGACGATATGATTGAAATTTATCAAATCTTAACAGCATTAGAATCACAAGCAGCAGAATTAGTTGCTGAAAAAGGTCTCACCGAAGAACAATTGAATGAACTCAACCAGAGTGTTGATGAAATGGATAAAACATTAGAAGCAGAAGACCTAGAATCTTGGAGTAAGGCAGACGAACGATTTCATATACTGCTTGTCAAATTTTCAGGAAATAAGCGCTTAATCAGTTTGGTGAATAATTATTTTGATCAATCACATCGCGCTCGTTTGTTTACATTGCGTTTGCGTCCAAAGCCAGTTAATTCAAATAATGATCATCGCAAAGTGGTTGCTGCCATTGAAGCAGGCGAAGCAAAAAAAGCAGCGCAATACCATCGTGATCATCGAGAAAATAGTGGAAAAATGCTAGTTAAGCTGCTCAAAGAAACCAATATTGTTAATTTATACTGAGTTAAATTAGAGTTTTTACTCATTATTTTTCAAAGTAATGATTCTGTCCCGGTAGCTCAGCTGGATAGAGCAGCCGCCTCCTAAGCGGCAGGTCGGTGGTTCGAATCCACTCCGGGACACCAATTTTAACCATTAAATACAATAACTTATAATAAATCTAGTTTTTCGTAAAAACTCAAAATTTCCCATTTGGAACAATTTTTGTGCACTAAGATAAAACATTGAGACAATTGGCATACCAAAGTTCGAGAATATGCTTAAGTAAGCAAGGATTTTTTTAGATCTAAGAAATTTCTTGGAAAAATATTGATAATGCTCATACTGCGTATTTCACGAATATAGTCATAAAAAGGCAATTAATAACATTTTTATGTACATTAAAATGTTTATTATTTACTTTTTAACATACATAAATTTGTAATTTAATGGTGTTTGTTAGATGATATAGGTTCAAACTAACATGATATAGCAAACTTAAAAATTGAATCGATTACTTATCAAACAACTATTGGAGTGGCGTTCTAGCGACTCACGTAAGCCTATATTGCTTGACGGTGCACGCCAGGTTGGTAAGACTTACTTGTTGGAGACCTTATTTGGAAAACAGAATTTCAAAAATGTACATAAACTGGATTTTCTTGCAAATCCAAACCTTTCAGCATTATTTGAAGAGAGCTTAGAGCCTTCGATAATTCTCAATAATATCGAAATCTATCTGAATAAAAGCATTGATCTTAAAACAGATATTTTGTTTTTTGACGAAATTGGAGAGTCTCAAACAGCTGTTAATTCTTTGAAATATTTTTCTGAACAATTGCCGACAGCTTTTATCTGCGCATCGGGTTCTAACATTGGTTTGCTCGATTCATTTCCTGTGGGAAAAGTGCAAATTCTCGAATTGTTTCCTCTTTGCTTTGAGGAGTTTCTGATGGCCTCTAATAACTCAAAACTGTTAGAGGCGTTTAAAAGTCAATCACGATTGAAGAGTATTCATGAGCTCTTATGGAAAGTTTTATTGGATTATTATTTTGTTGGAGGTATGCCTGAAGCTGTCGCTAATTGGAATGAACATCAATCTGAAGGTATGCATGAAAGGACTGAGCGAATTAAACAAATTCATCGTAATTTGATTGATGGGTATTTACGCGATTTTGGCAAGTATAGTGGGAAAGTAAATGCACAGCATATTGAGTCCGTTTTTAGAAATGTGCCTAGGCAATTATCAAAGAATATTGACGATTCAGTTAAACGATTTACTTTCAAAGAAGTTATACCCAAAAAACAACGCTACAAAGAACTGAGTAGCCCAATCAATTGGTTAGAAAAGACAAAATTGATCTCAAAATGCCATCCAATAAACTGTCAACCGACTATGCCGTTAGCGGCTTTGATAAAAGAAAATATATTTAAACTTTTCTTCTTTGATATTGGTTTACTTGGGCATTTACTAGGTATGGAGTACAAGGATCAGTTAGAACAAGCAATCAGTTATAAAGGGTATATTGCCGAAAATTTTGTGCAGAATGAAATTCGAGCACGCATTGGTTACCCTGTTTATTCATGGGAAGAAGGCCGCAGTGAAATTGAATTTCTACACCGTAGAAAGAATGGCGACATTATTCCTGTTGAAGTAAAGAGTGGTTCACGTACAAGAGCCAAGAGTTTGACCTTTTACTCCAAACGCTATGAACCTAGTAAAACAATTAAACTCATTGGATCGGTTGGTGCAAATAATGACAATAAAGAAAATCTTGTATGGCCACTTTATTACGCACAGTTTTTATCTGACCTTTAGTCATTCAACCAATTTCTTACCCTAGATCAATAAAAAATGAGTTTTGGGACAATTTTGGGACACTAACAACGAGATTTAGTGTTATTTTGAATGAGCTAACGTGATTCTAAGTTAAGTGAAATTAAAGAGTTATATTTATTTATTCATTTAAATCAATAATTTATACGCCATTCCTGAGCGGCAGGTCGGTGGTTCGAATCCACTCCGGGACACCAATTAATGGGAATGTTTTATATATGCTTGGGTAAAGCGAACTTTAACCGCCATTTAATTCTAGGATCTTTTGCTTTAGGTCGTCTAGATCTCCATCTTCTATCCACCATAATGCATGTAAATATTCAGTAGGCGTAGTGAAGAATTGATATTCACTCATGCCTTTAACAATCTCTCCTAAAAAACGTGTTTGATCTTCATTGTCAGCTGTTTGTTGATCCTCAGAAGGGACGACAGTGACTTCAATATTGTTCTGATTTTTTAATTCATACTTCAGCATAAAATAAAGCCCCAACAGCTTTGGTTTATTATAGATATCCCTGATTTCTTAATATTATTGACAGACTTTATATAACTTTTCTTACACTTAGTTACATATAGTTGCTTTATTGTGAATACTGCCATTGAGTGACTAAGTATTGCAAGCAAAATACAGTGATGGTATTCGAGCGCTTATCTGCTATATCAATTAACTTACTCAAACTCAAACCATTGTTAAGCTTTGAAACACTTCTTAATCCATCGACTGATATCAACAACTTCTTCAGCGCAGACAGAATGTGGCATTGGATAGGTATGTGCTTCGACTGTAAACCCCAAGTCAATAAGGTGTTCCCAAGAAGTTTGTCCCAAATCGATTGGGACAACCGTGTCACTTGTTCCATGCCCACAAAATATGGGTGTTTGCACTGATTCACTTTGCATTTGCTCTCTGGATAAACTCATAAATGGTAAATAAGTAGAAAGCGCCATACATCCTGCAAGTTTTTGGGGGAATCGTAAGGTTGTATATAAGGCTACAGCGCCACCTTGAGAAAATCCTGCGATCAAAATGTTCTCGGCTGCGATACCTTTTTCAATTTCTCGATTAATCAATTTACATAAATATGCTTCAGATTCTTGCATGCCAATGCTATCTTCCTTGTCAGCAATGTCCATTCCTCGTATGTCGTACCAAGCAGGCATTGGTATGCCATTATTAATAGTAACTGGACGCGCTGGCGCATTTGGAAAGATGAAACGAATGGCAAAATCCCTGAGTTTTAACTCAGGAACAATAGGTACAAAATCATGCCCGTTAGCGCCTAAACCATGCAACCATATAATTGAATATTTAGCATTGTTTACTGGTTCTATATAAATTGGTTCTAATTGTTGTTCCATTTTATTTTTATTAATCAATAGTTTGAAAGTTCATATTCATGTTAATACTGTAGCTATTGAGCAGCATGATAGCGCAATATTTTCTGAAACTCTCTAATTCGCTCAACATATTCGACCGCACGCTTGCCCGTGCTGTATTGATCATTTTGAAAATATTCTGAACGAATAGTGAGTTGATGAGCCATTGCTTTCCAACTGATATCGTTATCTTTATATTCTCGCAATGAGCGATAAGCTTGCATAATTCGGCCGATACCCAGATTGTATGCAGCCACAGCCATCCATATACGGTCGCTTCTTCTTGCTTTGATCGGAATTGTTTTCTCTAATTTTTTGATATATTTAGCTGCCGCATGAATGCTTTCATTTACATCAGTTCTATCTTCTACGCCCAAGCTTGCCGCAGTGGACTTAGTTAATTGCATTACCCCACGCACATGAGTGGGAGAAACAGCATCAAGATCCCATTTGGATTCTTGATAAGCTAAGGCTGCTAACAATGTCCATTCAATGTTTTCCTTTTTTCCAGCAGATTCGAAAACAGGTTTCAGTTTTAATAAGCTATTTTTTGATCCAATATTGATACTCAATATGTCTAAATAATCTAAATATTGGTACTTTTTACTCCAATGCTGTTCTCTTTTTTGCACCAATTTTCGAGTTTGTGGCGAGGATAAAAAGGTATTAATTGCAGATAAGAAATTTGGGTCGGATTTCTTTGCTAATAGCCAAACAAGAGGGATGAGTATGTCAATGGTTTTGACGCTTCGAAGCCTGGAAATATAGTTTTGATTAATACGTAAATTTGAAAAGGTAGTAATACCATATTCAAAATGATTGTCGGCAACACTTTCGATCAAAGGCGAATCATCAGTCATGGGTTTTAGATTAAAACCAGCAAAGGCAGGCAAATGTGCAGGAAAGCCTGAATGATAATAGACCGAGTCTTCAATAGCGATGTTACGCGTCTTTGGTGTTTTGGGTTCTTTATATTCAAATATGATGGCTTTGGAGTTGTGCCATGGAATAGTTTCTTGGTAAGGCCGCCAATTAACCGAGCTGACGTTATAACCAAATTTTTTGAGCGGTTCAGCATCTCTTTGGAAATCTTTCGTCGTGAGCAAGGCTTTTAAAGGAGTGCTCTGTACTTGCATAGTAAAAGGATTTCTTGATTGGCCTAGCTGTGATTCAAAGTGCCCAATTAATATGTCAAACTGGTTATTGTTCAAGCCAACAATCGCTTCATCTTTGTTAGTTTTATGAAGAACGATATTGAGTTCGTGAATTCGCGCAAAATCAGCAATCACATCGTATTGAAACCCAGCAGGGCGATAAGCACTCTCAAAAGCAACATCAGGGGCTTTAATGTAAGCCACATGTAAAGTCTTGCTCTCTAAAATATCTTCAAAACTACGTGCAGAGTTATATGAATAGTACTCATAAATAAATACTATGATAGCCAACAATAAAAGACGGCCAATATAACGATGGGAATACCATGGCCTAGGTGTGCCTCGCTGACTAGAGCGTAATATTTTCCCAAGTAAATTCATATTCTAGTTATAGAGCAAAAAACATAACTCTACAATCTCGTAATACCAATCAAATTGTTTTTTGTACAAGCCTGCGCATGATGATTGCATGTTGAGACTATCTGGTTTATTCTCGCGAAAATTTCGGAGAGATGGCTGAGTGGTTGAAGGCGCACGCCTGGAAAGTGTGTATACGTTTATAGCGTATCGAGGGTTCGAATCCCTCTCTCTCCGCCATATTCTTAGATATTTGTATAAAATATTCTAAAACGACAAAGCCCCGCTTCATGCGGGGCTTTGTCGTTTTTATGTGTCTCTGAATATGTTTTTGAGTTAAATGATCAGTATTTGTCACATTTAAGGTATTTTGTCTCAATAGGCTTTATTTATAAAAACACAATGACCAATG
>CALKZN010000126.1 GCA_938002995.1 uncultured Arenicellaceae bacterium
TACTAAAAAAAGATACAATTTCTGTTAATGAAATAAATCAAACAATTGATGAAGTCTAAGCAAAAAAACGCGAACGACACCAAGGTGTTTTAAGCAGTTTTGTTACTTTCTTTAATTCTCTATCAACGGAGCAACAACAAAAAGTGCAACCAATGTTACGAAAAATATTACATCGTTCAATAGGCCATCATAATAAACGACGCAAACATAAATCCCACATGTCAGGTTCGTAAATAATTATTGCAAAACTTATGTCCAAAATTTTATTGATAGACGATGATCGTAAATTAGGTGAAGTGCTGAGTGAATATTTTGCTCAGCACCAACTTCATTTATCGCACTGCTTACATCCTAAAAAAGGTCTCGAAGCCTTTGAAAATCAAGATTTTGATCTCATCATTTTAGATGTGATGATGCCGGATATGGATGGCTTTGAAGTGTGCCGACGGATCCGACAAAAAAGTATGGTGCCAATTTTCATGTTAACAGCCCGAGGCGAAGTAATGGATCGCGTCGTTGGACTTGAACTAGGCGCTGATGATTACTTACCCAAGCCGTTTGAACCCAGAGAGCTCATTATTCGCATACAAAATAGTCTAAAACGATCATCTTTGGCTACAGACTCGAATACCAAAACACTGAATTTTAAACGCTTAAAAATTCACACACACTTACGACAAGTGGAACTAGATGGTCAAATGCTCAACTTAACCACTGCGGAATACCAGTTATTGACTCTGCTGGCAAAATCTCCACAGAAAAACTTCACTCGTGATGAAATTCTTAATAGCCTCAAAGGTATTGAAGTCGAGCTATTTTCTCGTTCAGTTGATATCACTATAAGTCGTCTTAGAAAAAAAATTGCTCCATTGGATTATATTAAAACAGTTTGGGGAGCTGGTTATAGCTTCGTAGCCCAAGCCGAAGATTGAGCTAAGAAAGAAGAACAAAAAGACTTATGCCAAAATCATTATCTATTCGCTTGTTACTCATTTTTATTGTTGGGTTTATCCTACTATTAGGCTTACTGCGTCTGGGTGTAGGCCATTCCTTAAAGAGTGAAATTCAAAGCTTACAAGCTGGTTCTTTAATGCGTTTCACTCACATCATTCTTGAGCGAGGCACTCAACAAGTCGATTTCAAACGTGCTTTGCGCGTTTCTGAACGTACGGGCATGGATATACACATCGTCACTGACACGAAAAAATGGTCATCCAATGGTGAGTTACTTGATGTGAGTAAATATCAATTTTCTAAAATTACTTTTCACAAATTTGCTCCGCAACGACACAAGAATCGTAAACGTTCTAATATCGATATCAAAGTAGCAAAAGGATTGAAAAAAAATATCTATAGAGTCACCACTGAAAATGCAATTCTCTATTATGAAGTTGAAAATCACCGTGGCGGTTTCGGTTGGTATTTTATTTTAATCGCTGCGGTGTTCATCATCGGTTTATATCTTGCTATCCGATATTTGTTTGCTCCAGTTGCTGATATCAAGAGAGTTGTTCAAGAAGTGAGTCGAGGTAATTTCAAGGCTAGAACAAATACCAAGCGCAAAGATGATTTAGGTCAACTTGCCGAAAAAGTCGACCAAATGGCGGGAGAAATTGACCGTTTAATCGAATCAAAAAGAAGTTTACTGCTAGGCATCAGCCACGAACTTAAAACACCTTTAACTCATGCCAAAGTCTGTACGTCTCTGATGGAGGCCAGTAAACATCGTGATGATTTAATCGAAGATATTGACGAAATGAACAGCATCATCACTGACCTAACTGAAGCCGAAAGACTCAGTGAAGATGCTCCTCTTGCACGACAAGTTGTCGATATTAATGACTTGATTGATAGCCTTATAAACGAATCATTTGCTGATAAAAAAATAACTTTTATGCCGCTTGAAGGCTCTCCTTTTGTCAACATTGATCCTATCAGGGTTAAATTATTAGTGAAAAATTTACTCAAAAATGCTCTGCAATATTCAGCAGAAAATAAGTTAACTCCAAAGATCTCAATGGAACTCGACAAACAATACTTAACGATTCATGTCATTGATCGAGGCGTTGGGATGCCCGCACACTTTTTAGACCGTCTGGCTGAACCTTTTTATCGTTTGGATCAAGCTAGGCAACGAAAAACAGGCGGCTTTGGTTTGGGGCTATACCTTTGCAATGCAATTGCCAAGGCACATCATGGGTCTTTAGATATTCAAAGCAAAGAAGGTTATGGCACGACTGTCAGCGCAATATTTTCATTGTCTGACCAAGAACCTTTCAATGCTTCAAAAAACAACAATTAAGCATTCGCGTATTGTTGTTGATAGGCCAACCATCGATTGAGAAGTAACTCTACATTTGCTGGGTAATGTTCTGCCAACCATTGCGCGTCTTCTTCCACTGCGCTCAACCAATGTTGATCTCGAACAAGATTCGCCACGCGCATACTAACCGCTCCGGTTTGTTTAACACCCAACAGTTCCCCTGGACCGCGTAACTCTAAATCTTTGCGGGCAATTTCAAAACCATCGTTAGTTTCACGCATGGTTTGTAAACGCACTTTGGCATTTTCTGAAAGTGGCGCTCGATACATCAATACGCATACCGATTTTTGACTACCCCGGCCCACTCGTCCTCGTAATTGGTGCAGCTGCGACAAGCCCATGCGTTCAGAGTTTTCAATAATCATTAGGCTAGCATTTGGCACATCGACACCGACTTCGATCACTGTGGTTGCCAATAATAAGTCAATTTCATGGTCACGGAATCTGCGCATCATTTCTTCTTTTTCTGCAGGTTTTAAGCGTCCATGAATCACGCCAATGCGAACATTCTGAAGCCGTGTTGTTAGCTCTTGTTCTACATCAGCAACAGCCTGCGCATTGATATGCTCTGATTCATCGATCAGACTACAGACCCAATATACTTGCGTCTTTGCAAGGCAGGCCTTATAAACACGTTCAATGACTAAATCGCGTTTCATATCTGCATTGATGACGACTGTTTCTATTGGAATTCTACCTGGAGGTAATTCGTCTATTGTCGATACATCAATATCCGCATAAAAGCTCATAGCTAATGTTCTTGGAATTGGCGTAGCACTCATTACTAACTGATGCGGAACTATGCCATTGGCTTTATCGCGCAAGGCCAAACGTTGCCCAACACCAAAACGATGCTGCTCGTCGATGATGACCAAGCCTAACTCATGGAACTCAACACCTTTTTGAAATAATGCATGAGTACCCACTAATACTTTTAATTCACCTGATGCTAAATCAGCGAGAATAGGTCGTCGCTGAGCTGCTGTCACTTTCCCCGCTAGCCAGCCCACATTTATATCCATTTCAGACAACCACGATGACATATGCCTTAATAATTGTTCGGCCAGCAATTCTGTTGGTGCCATGATTGCAACTTGCTTGCCCGCACTCACCGCTTGCAGAACAGCTACAGCTGCCACTACGGTTTTTCCCGAGCCCACATCGCCTTGAACTAAACGCATCATCGGTTGGCTTAGCTTTAGATCAACAATAATCTCAGCTACCACTTTATTTTGTGCGTTCGTCAGCTTAAAACCTAAATTTTGGATAAACCTCTCAATCAATTGTTCGCTTTTTTCCGATACCAACGAAAGAGAACGTTCTTTTTGACGTTCCATTCTCACTCGCTGCATACCTAAGTGAAAACTCAGCAACTCTTCACAAATTAAGCGCTGAAAGGGCGGTGAATCGGTCTCTAGCATTGCTTCTAAATCAACACCCGCTGTTGGCCTGTGCAAGGCTTGTAAGGCTTCTGATAAAGAGCAAAACTGATAACGCCCTATTAACTCCATTGGAAGAAGCTCTTGCACTTGTGGTAAATATTTATTCAATGCTTGATCACTGATTTTCCGTAATAAATGCTGACTCACACCATCTGTACTTGGATAGACAGGTGTCAGACGATCATTTTTTGGTCTGTTCGGTTTGTCTGTCACGATACGATATTCTGGATGAATCATTTCCTTGCCCGTTGGCCTTAAAACTACTTCACCAAAGCATTCCACCCATCTACCCACGATGAATGCTTGTCGCTGTGAATACGAAAAATGAAACATACGAATAGTAAGACGACCACTGCCATCATTAATTTGTATGACTAAACTTCGCCTGCCATGAGAGAGCTGTACGACATCGGTAATTTCACCTCTCGCTAACACCGAAGTGTTCGATGTTGCGCTGTTCAGCGAAGTGTATTGGGTACGATCTTCATATCGAAATGGCATATGAAACAAAACATCTTGCGCATTATGTAAATTCAGCTTAGCGAGTTTTTGCGCAACTTTATCCCCTACACCAGAAAATTTGGTGATGTTGATATTCCGTAAGTCTACGTCTTTTTTATCATATGAATCCATGCCAATGTTGTACTACAAAAAGTCTCTCTAAAATAGGATTTTCTTGTTTGATCAATATGAATCTGAAATGAAATAGATTTTTATACAAAGTTTCACTTGCAATTTTGATTCATTTATTAAATGATAATGATTATCATTTAGATTAAAATATTGAAGAATAAGGAGAAACCATGGCGAATAAATATATCGAATTGCAGACCCGCAACACGCATTATGTTTTGCCATGGCATGCGGCCACGGTGATGCACACCATTTTCAGCAAAAATATTCGCGTTGATCATTTGAAGTTTTCTTCACGTCGTGAAAAACAACAATTGAGTCACGATTTATTTTTACTTGCCGCAAAAGATTCTGTCACTCGAAATTCAAATCGACCTTCGCCGTTGGCTATGATTGCTAGAGCGTTGATGCACTAGATACAAACTCGCCATTAAATTCAAAACTTTATTATCAAAACATTACCATGGACACTGTTAACACATCGAATCCTTTAGATAACATGATTGCACAATTAAATATCATGACTACTGACTTTATTTTCAGCAAGCATCAATGCCGACATCGGGCGATTGCAATTGCTGACAAGCTTCAAGAAATCTGCCAACACTCGGAATTATCTTTTTTTCCTGATCAGCAAATTGTCTATTTCAAAATGCTTAAAGTGTGGAAAGCTCTGGCCTTTGATGTTGCAAATACTGAACATGAAGAGCAGTCACAAAAAACGGAGCATTTACGCTCCGTTTCCATGCATTGATGTTTTTGGATTAATGCCGCTTTAAGCTATTAAAAAAGTTGCATCAACTTCAACCTTTGCCCCTTTTGGCAGTGCTGCTACTTGCACTGCTGAACGTGCAGGGTATTCATCAAAATATTCACTCATCACTTCGTTAAATGTCGCGTAATCATTAAGGTCAGTAATATAAACAACAAGTTTGACAATATCTGATAGTTTCAAGCCTGCTGCATCAGCAATGCCTGTAACGTTCTTGAATACACGATGCGCTTCATCATGAAAGGTATCATTAACCATTTCACCTGTTTGCGGGTCTAAAGGAATTTGCCCAGAGGCAAACAAAAACCCACCTGCTTGAACCGCTTGTGAATAACTTCCAATTGCTTGAGGTGCTTTATCAGTAACTATAATTTTTTTAGTCATATCAGTATTTAAATAAAAAAGGTTATTAATTAATATATTTTGATCTAAAGAGGCCTATCCACGCTGTCTCTGGACTCGTTGCACGTCTTTATCTAGTCGCAAACTCTTAATCACCTGAGCAAGTTGTACTCGATTTTTAACCGCTAGAACAATTTCAATCGGTTGAAACTGTTCAGTAGATTCAGCTGTCTCCACATCTAAAATATTACAGCCTTGCTCGGCAATACTAGTGGCAACTTTAGCAAACATATTGCGTTGATTACGAACAAAAACACGTAGTTTTACAGGAAATTCTTTCTCAATATTCTCGCCCCATTGTAATGGTACGGACTTATCTGCTTGTAATTGCATGCTGGCAAAGTTTGCACACCTGCGGCGGTGAATCACAAGACCACTTCCTCCCGTCACAACACCAACAATCCAATCACCGGGAACAGGAAAGCAACAACGTGAATAATTCACAACCAAGCCTTCAGTGCCTTTAATAATAACTGCAGATTTTTCTTTGCGTTCTTTTTTTGGCTTAACGCCTGCAAATTCTCCTTCCGAGAAGAGCTGTTTGAGGACAAGACTAGCTATACGATTGCCTCGGCCTATCTCAATGAGTAAATCACTCCATTCGTCAATCTTCAAACTGCTTAGCAATGTCTGTTTCTTTTCATCAGAAACTGCCTTTTTACTAAAGCCATGATTTCGTAGTTCTTGCTTAAACAGTTTCTTACCAATCTTCAGTGCTGACTCACTACTTTGTGTATTTAAAAAGGCTCTGATTTGCGACCTTGCTCGCCCCGTAATGGCAAAATTTAACCATGCTAATAAAGGCATCGCTTTTTTATTGGTGACAATTTGAACATGGTCGCCATTATTTAGTTCTGTCGAAAGTAGCGCTGGCTGAGAGTTTATAATTGCGCTCTCACTTTTAGAGCCAACTCCCGTATGAACTGCATAAGCAAAATCCAGTGCTGTCGCACCACGTGGTAATTTTTTGATATCCCCTTCAGGCGTAAAAACGTAAACTTGATTGACATACAGATCAGTTTTCAAATGTTCTAAGAACTCAGTCGGATTACTTGAGTGGCTGTTTGGATCCAATAAGTCTATCAACCACTGACGGGATAGATTGACCGATTCGTTAGCACGTGGACTGTTATCTACTTTATATAACCAATGCGCAGCTACACCTGCTTCAGCTGCTCGGTGCATACCTTCAGTACGAATCTGGACTTCAATATTGTCCCCAAAAGGGCCAAACACCACAGTATGTAAAGATTGATATCCATTCGCTTTAGGGATCGCAATATAATCAACAAATCGACCTGGAATAGGTTTGTAATGATTGTGGATCACGCCTAATGCACGATAACAATCATCAACATTATCGACTAACACGCGAAAAGCATACAGATCATTCAATTGGTCAAACGTCCGCTTTTTGCTAACCATTTTCTTATAAATGCTATAAGGGCTTTTTCTACGGCCAGTAACATGGGCGTAAATGCCTGACTCATCCAGAGACTTCTGAATATCAGCACTCATTTTTCTGACTTTTGCACTACGATTGCCATCTCGTTCTTTGATAGCATCAACGAGTGCATTATAGCGTTTGGGATAAATATTCTTGAAACACAATTCTTGAAATTCAGTATTCCAATGATGCAATCCTAAGCGATTTGCCAATGGCGCAAAAATTTCTAAAGTTTGCAGCGACACTCTGCGTTGTTTTTCATCTTCTAAATCATCCAAGGTGCGCATCGTATGAAGTCGCTGACCTAGCTTAATGATGATTACACGAATGTCTTTGGCCATGGCCATTAACATTTTTCGAATGTTTTCAGCCTCAGCTTGTTCTCGAGTAGAAAAATTTAAACTATTGATTTTGCTAATGCCATCAACTAGGACTGCAATATCTTGATTGAGACTTGTGGAGACATCCTCATGAGTGACATTACCTCTGTCGAACACATCATAAAGAATCGCCGCGCAAATTGAATTTTCATCCAATTTAAGCTCTGCCAAAACCGTTGCGACATGAATAGGGTGAATAATGAAGTGTTCGCCCTTGTTGCGAACATGTCCATGGTATGCGTCATTAGCAAAAGCATAGGCTTTACGAACGAGTACCAGAGCATCCTTGTCTAAGTATTCGGCCAGCTTTTTATCACATAGCCTGTTAAACAGCTTATGTGGGTTAACCTGGAGCCTATCCTTGTCTACATTGGCAATAGTAGGCTCCGATTTTAATTTAGCTTGTTTGCGTGGATTCGTCGGAGACATCAGCTGCATCACCCGCGCCATCGTCTGCAACAACGGCTGCTTCTGGTGCATCACCTAGAGCAGCTTCAACGCTTGCTAACAATTCAGCGTCAAGATCTTCCCCTTCAGCACCTTCTGCTTCTAAAAGCTCTTCTTCAGTAGGAGCGGCATAATCAGGTTGATTCAAAATTTCACGAGTAACATGACCCGCTGCAATCTCTCTCAAAGCCAAAACAGTTGGTTTGTCGTTATCTTCTTCAACCATGGCTTGTCCGCCCAATAAAATTTGGCGAGCGCGTTTTGTCGCGACTAAAACTAGTTGAAATCGGTTATCTACATTGCCTAGGCAATCTTCAATGGTCACTCGTGCCATGTTTTGCTCCGCTTTTTAAAAAGCTGCTAAAAAATCTTAATTAATAGTTTCTGGGTTCAATAGGCTATCAACATCAATTGACAACTTTCTTACCCTATCTGCTTGGCCTTGCATGACACTTTTCAGGTCTTGCAAAGCCAACTCAAAATCATCATTCAAAATAATAAAATCCGCCTCACGACAATGACTCATTTCTGACTCCGCCTGCTGCATGCGTTTTTCAATCACATCTTCAGGGTCTCTGCCTCTATTTCTCAAGCGTATTTCCAACTCTTCACGAGAAGGGGGCAGAATTGAAACACTAATTGCCTCAGACATCAACTTTTTTACTTGCCGAGCCCCTTGCCAATCAACATCTAATAGCACATTCATGCCATTTTTTAACAATTCAGCGACACTTGCTTTACTCGTTCCGTAAAATTTATCGTATACCTGAGCATATTCTAAAAATTGTTCGGATTCGATCATTGTTTGAAATTCAGCGTGATCTATAAAGTAATAATCAACTCCATGTTGCTCACCTACACGACAAGCACGGGTTGTATGTGAAATTGACATACTCGTATTTGGCATCGCATCTATTAACGCTCGTGCCAAACTCGTCTTTCCTGCACCAGATGGTGCAGACAAAATAAGTAATTTACCTTGCATGAATATGGGTGCAGTCGACAGAAAACAATATGAAATGATTAAAGCTCAAATATATCATATTCTGACTATTAAATATCTACTCTAATGGCTATTTCATCCACCAATATGGTCAACTACAAACCTATTATTCGATATTTTGAACTTGTTCGCGCATTTGTTCAATCAGCACTTTAAGCTCAACACTCTGTTGAGTGAGTTGCGCATCCTGAGACTTTGAACCTAAGGTATTGGCCTCACGATTGAGCTCTTGCATTAAAAAATCTAAGCGCCTACCTTTGGGCTGATTTTCTTTCAGCGTCGCCACAACCTCATCAAAGTGCACATTCAGTCGATCAAGCTCTTCCATTACATCTGTTTTATTCAAGAATAAAACCATTTCTTGTTCAAGGCGTGATTCTTCCATACCTTCTTTTACTGTGGCTAATTTTTCTTCCAAGCGATTCCTATATTGTTGCTGCAACTCTGGTAACCGCGTTTGAATATCACTGACAATTTCACGCATTTCGGCAATACGTTTATCGATTAAACCATGAAGTTTATCACCTTCATTCTTACGCGCTTTGTCCACAGCCTCAATCCCTTGTTGCAAAACAATAAGAGCATCTTGTTGAATAACTTTTGCATCAAGCTCTGGTGCTTGCATGACACCAGACCAACGTAATACTTCAGACATAGTCAAAGGAGCAATATCTTGCTTGATAGCAGAAACAGCTTCGGCAGACTTAAACAATGCTTGCAGTGCAGACTCATTAATTTCTGCCTGCATTGAAGTATCAAAATTTTCCTCTCTCTTGATAGAGCAATCCACTCGACCACGACTTAAGGATTGAGAAATGAGATCACGAAAATTTGC
This sequence comes from uncultured Arenicellaceae bacterium, assembly GCA_938002995.1. Lineage (GTDB taxonomy): Bacteria > Pseudomonadota > Gammaproteobacteria > Arenicellales > Arenicellaceae > CALKZN01. The sequence goes on from CALKZN010000126.1 coordinate 9,685, forward strand.
TTCATAAGCTCGCAGCTCTTCAGGCAAACGAAAATTTGTATCTAAAAAACGATGATTCACACAGCGAATTTCGCAGTAATATTCACCAGTTGAAGAAGAGTGTTTTGCTGCACCAAAGGCAGTCATACTTGATGTTGTGTTCATGCTTATGTTCAATAGCCTGCGCTTAATAGCGAGTTAAAAATGATTCTTAATGTAATTTTAGTGCGCTAATCATAACGGATACTAATTGACCATCTTAACCTTTTGTCTGTTTTTGATAAGCATTAATTTTGCTTATTACTAATCCCAAAAACTTTGATAGCATATTAGATATCTAAAATAGTATTACTTGAAAACTAAAAACCACACAAAGCAATAGAAATACATGTTTAAATAAGGTGTGTTTGACTAACAAATTAATACATGAATTAACTCATGACTAATTTTTTAACTCTTTAGAAAAATTGAATTAATTGGCTATATTCTGTCAACAAATGTTATTTGAAGCGATTTTTTCTTCTCACCATTACAAGGATTGCTTATTCTATGACTAGGACTATTAAAAAGACTTAATCTTATCTATAATAACCACGATGAAAGTGCTTGATAAAAAAGCAAATACCTCTTTAACACAGATTCCTCTTGCTCCAAAAGATAAGATTCGTGACTACGAAGTTATTAAGGTTTTAGGCATGGGAGGCTTTAGTGTGGTCTATGCTGCCAAAGACCCTGAAGGTGGTGGCGTTGTTGCAATTAAGGAATACTACGCGCCCAACTGTATGCGACGTAAACGTGATGGTTCTTTAGGCATACACCCTAAAGACGCTGAAAAAAAATATAAGCATGGATTAAAACGCTTTTTTGATGAA